>NZ_JBFTIZ010000137.1:0-10013 GCF_056395165.1 Pedobacter sp. 10L46_2 | reverse complement strand
GTCAGGATGACGAGCGACTGGGAGTTGTTCGAGATGACGGGGAGTAGAGAATTATGCGAGTTCAAGAGATCTCTCTCTGCGTTCCTTAAAAAGAGTAGCTCATTGTGGTTTTGTGGAATGCTTACAAGGAGATTTTGTACAGACCATTGAGGGGAATACAAATGTAGAGGGCAGCAGAGAGGGTGATGGTGTTTACAGGCAATTAAGGCATAAAAGAACGATTGCCAAGTACGCTGATGGGCTGTAGTACAGGTTAGTGGATGCTAAAAAAATGTTTTTTTGGTAATTTAATTTTGAAATATTACTAAAAATATTAGTAAATTTGTCTATTCAATTTTACTGATATGGGCAACAGACCTCAACGAGAACATAAACCGTTATTTGAATATTCAGCTAAATATGAGCAAACGGTTAGAACAATAGATTTGATCAGAAAAATATTTAATAATGCGCTTAAGCAAAGGCTATGGGTGTTTGAGCCATCGGTGAAAAGATGGTTCAGTCCTGAGGAGTTCATGGAAATGTATGAGCGGTATGACAACCTGGATCCGAAATGGATTGCAAAGATTGAAGTGCGTGATCCGATGGAGGGGTTGGAAGCTGCGGATACACAGGTTGAGAGTATACTTGCCAGAAAGGCTATATTGACAAAGAAGATTATAGATTACGAAAGGTCTAAGCAGAAAAAATAGCAGAAAAGAAAAGTATTTTAAGCTGCATAGAATGGGAGTAAGTTTTAATGGCGGGATTACATTTGCTTTTGAGGAGTAAAAAAGTATAGCTTTGACTATACACTTTTTACACTTACATATGAATTTTGATTTTCATGTTCAACAGATTGAAAGTACACACACACTCTTAAACCAAGCTGCAGTTAAAGCTGTAAATATTCATTTGACGCTACGCAACTGGCTTATTGGGTTTTACATCGTTGAATTTGAACAAAAGGGAGAAAATCGATTGGAATATGGAGCTAAGTTGCTTCATCGCTTGTCTGCCAATCTAAACCAAAAGAAGCTTTTGAATATTAATGAACGAGAGCTACGACGATTCAGATCATTTTATCAAATCTATGCTAGTTTAGGGGATATTTTTTCGAAAGAAGCAATTCGGGGGACATGCTTAAAGGAAAACGATATTCCCTTTAAGCAGTTGCCAGATTATCAGGATACAGGAACAGCTCAGGAAAGAGTAAAAGTGATTTTACCTAATAAACCGACTTCCAGATCTTAAATGTGTTCTGATGGTTCCCGTCTATTTGCCTGATGACAAGGCAAAGGTGTTCTTCTCTCTGAGGGAAATATTTGTCAATGATTTGCTGAGTTTGCTGAATTAATTGTCCGAGGTGCTGTTCAAAATCAATGTTTTTAACATCTAAAATAACCTGATTCATTCTTGCTGAAATTGTGCATTCGAAGGTAAATTCTCTTTTGAGCGCTTTTACTACTTTTGACCTCAGTTTTTTCATTGAATTCTGATTTTGGGTTATTAAAAAGGGTTTCCCCATTAATTATTATCAGTCTAAACGTTAGCTGCCTGTAATAATTGTGCAGGAAAATGTCATTATTTTATTCTCCCGTTTTTATTTGGCAACATTCTAAATTAGCAAAAATAGTATAAGCGCCAACCTTTTCTGTATTGTTTTATTGTAACAAATTTGGGTGAAACCCAGAGTCACTTTGAGAGTGATCTGGATCACATAAAACAAGCTTCATTTTAATGGTGATGTAGGTCACACAACTTCTGGGCAAATCCTTCACAACTTTGATGTACAATTAAAAACAAAAGTTATGAAAACTCAAAAATTTGAAATCTTAGCTGCCCAAAGTAATATTGATTGGGTAGGCAAAAAAGTAACCGGCGCACACAATGGTACCATTGGTATTAAAGAAGGTGAAATTATTCTGAACAATGGTAAACTGGAGGGTGGTAAATTCATTATCGATACCGCATCTATCAAAATACTGGATGTTACTGACCCCGGAACGAATGCACAATTTGCCGGGCACCTGGCTTCTGATGATTTCTTTGCAATTGAAAAATATCCTGAAGCAACATTGGAAATTACTTCAGTTTCGGGTAACGATGTTGAAGCTGACCTGACCATTAAAGGTATTACGCACCCGATTAATTTTGATGCAGCGATAGCGGTAAATGGCGACAATTTAAGCGCTACCACCAAGCTGTTAGTTGACCGTACCAAATACGAAATGAAGTTCCGCTCTGGTAATTTCTTTCAGAATTTGGGAGATACCCTGATCTACAATGATTTTGAATTGTCCATTGATGTAACCGCTAAAGCTGTACAACCAGTGTTAGCTTAAATTATACAGCCATGCCATACATTAAAATTGAACTAACCCGCGAAGGGGTTAGTCGCGAACAAAAACAAGCCCTGATTAAAGGGGTTACAAATCTGATGACTGACGTATTGAATAAAGACCCTCAGCTGACTCATGTGGTGATTCAGGAAATAGAACTTGATGATTGGGGTTTTGCAGGTGAACAGGTATCTGTATTAAGGGAAAAAGGTATTACAGCCGATAAGAAATAAGGAAATGAAAAAGCAAACTATAATAGTTACCGGTGCCTCATCTGGAATCGGTAAGGAAATAGCCCGTCACTTTTTAGAAAATGGCGATAGTGTAGTGATCAATTCATCGACCCCAGAAAAACTGGAGCTGGTTTATCAGGAGCTTGGCGGTGGTGATAACCTGGCCATGGTAGCTGGTAATGTAAAAGATAAAAGTACCGGAGATCAGCTTTTGGCAATAGCGCTTGAGAAATTTGGTGCTGTAGATGTGCTGGTAAACAATGCCGGTATTTATGAGACCAAACCATTTCTGGAAGTGGATGAGGCTTATCTGGACCGTTTTTTAAATACCAATCTGAAGGGTACTTTTTTTACTACGCAGGCGATTATTCCACAAATGTTGAAACAGCAGGGCGGTGTAGTGATCAATATTGGTACCCCGCTGGTAAACCATGCGCTTGGTGGCGGCCCATCAACCGCACCAATGACTTCTAAAGGGGGAATACATGCGCTTACCCTGCAGCTTGCCGCTGAATTTGGTAAACATAACATCAGGGTGAATACCGTTGCCCCGGGCGTGATCCGTACACCTATGCATGGTGATGATGCTGATCAAAGTGCGGGATTGCATTTGCTTAACCGTGTTGGTGAGGTGGATGACATTGCACAAATGGTATATTTAGTTGCCAGAAGCAATTTTATAACTGGCGCGATCATCAATGTGGATGGTGGTATGGCTGCGGGGCATCACCTGAATTAATAGAACCTTTAAAAACTAAAGAAAATGAAAACTACTAAAGAAGATTCACTGGCAATAACCCAGGCACTGGAAGATTATTATTTTAAAGGTATTTATGAAGGTGATACTGATAAGCTGCGGAAGGTTTTAAATCCGGGTACTTTATTATTTGCCGATATAAAAGGGCAGCCTTATTTTAAAAAGCTTGAGGAGTACCTTGATGGGGTGGCCAACAGGCAAAGTCCGAAAGACTCTGGTAAGCCTTTTAAAGGAACGGTGATATCGGTAGAGGTGATCAATACGATTGCTGTGGCCAAGGTGCATGTTAAAATGTACGAGTTCAATTACGATGAGCTACTATCGTTTCATAAGATTGATAACCGCTGGATGCTGGTTAACAAAATGTTTACAGACGTAAGCGAATAGATTTAAATCTTTAACTTTAAAGGGTACAATGAAACATAGCTGATATGCCATCAGAAGCTAAAGAAATCTTAAAAGCCCATATCGATAAATCGGTTGTTCTTAGTGATGAACAGTTTGATTATTTCTTCTCTCATTTTAAAATACTGAGTTTTAAAAAAGGACAAGCCATTATTATGGAGGGCGATGTGGTAGATTGTGAATACTTCGTGATTTCGGGTTGTTTAAAAGCTTTCTTTATCAATGATGACTTGAAAATGTTTATCCTGCAATTTGCCATGCCTACCTGGTGGGCTTCTGATTATAACGCATTATACAACCATACCAAGGCCACCGTGAATGTGGACTGTATTAGCGATGCGGAAGTGCTTTGCCTGAGTAACAGTGACCGGGAAAAGCTGTGTAATGAGATTCATAAGGTAGAGCATTTTTTTAGGTGGCGGACTAACAGGGGCTATGTGGCGGTTCAGAAAAGGTTGTTGTCTTTTATGAATAATGATGTAAGATATAGGTATGAGGAGCTTTTAAAGCTGTATCCGGAGCTTTATAATATGGTCCCTAAGAAGCTGATAGCCGCTTATTTGGGTGTTTCGAGAGAGACACTGAGCCGGTTGTATAATGATTAATAAATTTTAAGATGATGTGGTACGAAACAAGAGCATCGAAAATACTGGGGATTGATTATCCCATTTTACAAGGGCCATTTGGAGGGAATCTTTCTTCTGTAGCGTTGGTGTCAACTGTGTCTAACGCTGGTGGACTAGGAGGCTATGGGGCTTATACATTGAGTCCGCAGGAAATTATTGAGGTAGACCAGCAAATTAAGGCTGCAACGAATAAGCCTTACAATATTAATTTATGGGTTTCTGATACAGACGCCGTGGACGGTACTGTGTCTGATGAGCAGTTTAAACAGGCTCAGACTTTGTTTAAGCCTTATTTTGATGAAGTAGGCATTGCTTTGCCCGAGAAGCCTGCGCCATTTAAATCGCGTTTTGAAAACCAGTTGGAAGTGATTTTGCATCAGAAGCCGCCTGTATTTAGTTTTATGTTTGGTTTGCTGGACGAGGATGTTTTGGAGCAGTGCAGAAGGCTTGGGATTGTTACGGTCGGGGCTGCTACTATTTTGGATGAGGCTATAGCTTTGGAGGCAACTGGGGTTGACCTGATCATTGCCTCTGGTTTTGAGGCGGGCGGGCATCGTCCTTCTTTTTTGGCTTCGGCTGAATCGTCTGTGACTGGAACGTTTGTGTTGCTTCAATTGATTAAAGAAAAGGTGAAAACTCCGGTTATTGCTGCGGGTGGTATTGCTAATGGAAGGGGTGTTGCTGCGGCGCTGGGGCTTGGTGCTGATGCGGCCCAGATTGGCACTGCTTTTCTGGCCACAGAGGAGTCGAATGCTACAGCCGTTCATCGAGAAATGTTGTTTTCGGATAATGCTAAGTATACTACTTTATCAAGGGCTTATACCGGAAGGCTTGGCAGGGGAATAACCAGCAGGCTTGCAAAGGATATGATCCATAAAGAACATGGATTTTTGCCGTTTCCGCTACAGACGCAGTTCATGTCGCACTTAAGAAAAGGTGCGATAGAGCAAGAGAAATGGGATTTGATTTTGTTCTGGGGCGGGCAGATAGCGCCCATATTGAAACACCGGAAAGCAGGGGTGCTAATGCAGTCTATACTGGAGGAGACTACGGCGTATTTTGATCAGTTATGATCCTGCCAGCCTGCCAAGTAATTTTAATTTTTGTTTGAGGGTTTCGGACCAGGGTAGGCCTAAGGAAAGCCTCATGCAGTTTTCAAACTGATTTTGTAGGGTAAACATCCTGCCGGGAGAAATGCTGATGTTCTGTTTCAGCGCCCTTTCGAACAGGATTGTAGTATTGATTTCTTTACTAAATTCTACCCATAAGGCAAGCCCGCCCTGCGGTCGGCTGGTTTTGGTTCCCTCCGGGAAATATTCGGCTATGGTATCTATATATTGCTGGTAGTTGTACTGCAAGGTTTGACGCAGTTTGCGTAGGTGATTTTCATATCTGCCGGTTTTTAGAAAGTTGGCTACTGCTTCTTGTGTAATGGTAGTTGAGGATATGGCGTGAACCAGTTTGAGCTTAAGGATCTGCTCTTTGTATTTGCCAGGTGCGATCCAGCCCACGCGATAGCCCGGGGCCAGGGTTTTGGAAATAGAACTGCACCAGAGTACTGTTCCCCCGGCATCAAAGGACTTGCAGCATTTAGGGCGCTGGGCACCAAAATACAGATCGCCATAGACGTCGTCTTCTATAAGTGGAACGCCGTGTTTGGCCAAAAGTGCAACGACTTCTTTTTTATGTTCATCGGGCATGCAGCTGCCTAAGGGTGTGTTGAAGTTTGGAACCAGCAGGCACAGGTTGATTTTGGAGACTACTTTTTTTAAGGCATCGATTTCGATTCCTGTAATAGGATGGGTAGGCAGTTCGATTACTTTGAGCCCTAAACTGCGGGCCAACTGCAGGATGCCGGAATAACAGGGGCTTTCCATTGCGATGGTATCGCCAGGCTTTGATAAGGCCATCATGCAAAAGGATAGTGCATTCATTCCGCCGGCTGTGGTGACCAGGTCGTTTTCATCAAAATTCCCTCCCCAGGTTAAGGAACGTGTTGCAATCATTCGGCGTAACTTCTCGTTGCCTTGTAAGGGTTCATATGCGGTGCCACTGTGGCTAAGTGAGCGTGTGGCGAGGATGATTTCTTTATTTAGCTTAGCTAAGGGCAGGAGCTGATCTGCGGGCGCTCCAATGGAAAAAAATGTAAGGTCTGTATTGCCCATGTTGGCGTAAATTTTATGAATCAATTCTTCCGGTTCCTGATTGCCGTTGATTAATGAAGGGCTGCTGACCTGCGCAAGCGGAAGTTTTTTGTAGGGAAGGCGACTTACAAAATAGCCGGACTGGGGTTTTGATTCGATGAGCGATTGTGCTTCCAGTTCGAGGAATACTCTTTTTGCTGTGTTCATGCTGATACCATGTTCTGTGCATAGCATTCTGACAGATGGGAGGCGGTCGCCCTCTTTTAAAACTCCATTTTTAATGAGCGTGGCAATGTTGTTTGATAATTCGGTGTACAGGAAGTTGCGCTTCATGAGGTAAAGATAACTGTGTCTGTTTAAATATCAAAAACTGTAACTGTGTTCATTTAGTGCTGCCAGCTACTTTTGTGTAAAAATCAGATATTATGTTAGAATTTATTGTTAAAACAGGTAAAGAGAATATGGATGTAAAGACGGTACACCGATTCTTAAGTGAGGATTCTTATTGGGCTAAAGGTATTTCGTATGAACTGGTAGACCGATCGTTAGCGAATTCTTTTTGTGTTGGTGCTTTTGTAGAGGGGGTGCAGGTTGGATTTGGCAGGGTGATTACGGATTATTATACTTTTGGGTGGTTCGCAGATTTTATGGTGTTGCCTGAATTTCGTGGAAATGGGATATCGAAGCTGATGCTGGCTCATATTTTTGAGCAACCGTGGTCGAAAAGGTTGAGGAGAAAAATGTTGAATACCAGTGACGCGCATGGTTTATATCGCCAATTTGAATTTAAAGACCTGGCTAATCCTGGCTTTATACTGGAAGTTTATAATCCGGAGGCTCATTTGCAATATAAAGGAGAAGATGCTTAACTTTATTGCATCTACATCATCCTAAAAAACATTGAATGCTATCTAATTACGCTAAATTTCTGCTCCTGCTGTTGTTAACGGCATGCTTTTCCTTCGCCTATGCGCAAAAAGAGAAAAAATATATGGCCCAGGTTCGCCTGAATGGCAAATGTGGGTTTATTGATGTTTCGGGCAATGAAGTGGTTCCGCTGGTTTATGACGATGCGGGTTTGTGGAACAACAACCTTGTACCGGTAAACATTGGAAAATACATCCCTAAATCATATCCGGTAGTGGAAATGTCTACTGCACAAAGTAAAAATGTAAACGTTGAGGTTGTAGACAACTCTGAAAAGGCAGGCAAATGGGGCTTTTGCAATGCAGCGGGCAAATTGGTAATTCCTGTTCAATTTACAAATGTGAGTTTCTTTAACGAGGGAATGGCAGGTGTGGAGGTAAATGACAAATGGGGCTTTATTAATACGAGTGGAAAAATGGTGGTTGAGGCGGTGTATGATACTGTCGGCTATTTTTCGCAAGGACTTGCTGTAGTTGCAAAGAATGGAAGCTATGGCTACGTGAATTTAAAGGGCGAAGAGGTAATAAAGCTTCAATATTTAGGTGCTGAGGCTTTTGAAAAAGGGTTAGCAAAGGTGTTTGAGAAATATGATTCGAAAAATGGTGACAAAAAAAGTATTGGCAGGCTTATTAACCTTCAGGGAAAAATAGTTACAGATGCTAAGTATGATATTGAGTCGAATTTTACGAATGGGTTGGCGAGTTTTTCATTTGCTGAAGCAAATGCTGAAGATAGCTTTACATATGGACTTATTACGACAACGGGRCAGGTGGTAGCTCCACCAACTTATAAGGAGATTTCGGCGTTTAGTAATGGCCTGGCCCTGGTGATGGTTTATAAGATACATGAGTTTTATAATGAGTATGTGCCGCATTACGGCTATATAGATGCGAAAGGAAAAGAGGTGGTAAAACCTACTCTTGCCAAAGGAGTAGACTTTAGTTATGGTATGGCGCCGGTTGCAAGATTTGACAGCAAGGATGATGGGCAATCGGAATATGCCCTGATTAATACCAAAGGAGAGCATTTACTTGACTTTAACTGGAGTAGTTTAGATATTCTGGATAGCAAGCATCTTTTGGCAAGCTCTATTAAGAATCCGTACGAGAAAGTAATAATTGATACGAAAGGGAAGCAGATACTTGCACTTGGTGATAACGGATTTGCCAGTTTGGGCAATGGTTTATTTTTTGTGAAGAATGTGGACTATGAGCCAACTGCTTTTATTGGTTTGGACAAAAAACCATTGATTGATCTGAGTAAAAATAAAAAGACAAGATTTATTTCGTACCAGCATGGCTTACTCCGTTTTGGTGACCTGGATGGTGATTACAGTGAAGTGAGTGCCATAAAACTTGGCCTGATGGATTTAAAAGGTACGGTGGTTGTGAAACCCAAGTATAACGAAATATTTGATTTTGAGGCTACGGATAACTCTTTATAAGTGCTTAGTTCTGTGTGATCTCATAAAAATCCTGAACCTGATCGAAAGGGTTTTTGTAGCGGAACTGTGCTTTCTTTAGGACTTTCTTGGCAGCAATGTTATCGCGGTTGACTACGGCACCTATGTTGGAAATGCCTTGCGACAGGATCTGGTCTACAATGGTCGGAAGGATGTCTGTCATGAGATAACATCCGCTGGCAAAACTGCTGAGGTAAAATTCGATGAAGAAAGGGTAGTGATCTATCTGGTAATGTTCCTGTGCTACCTGAGGGGAAATGAGATCGATAATGCCTACGACTTTGCTGAGTTTTTTATCTGTAATGAAATGGAGGTAGTTTCGCCCGGCATGGGCATTCATGAGCATGGTTTGCAGGAATAGTTCTGCTTCCTGAAATGTACTTAATCGTTTATTGGGGACGAATTTTAGGGTATGATCATCGGATAGGATGCAAAATACTTCTTTTGAGATTTGACCAAAACGTTCCAGGTCTTCGGGCCGGAAAGGGTGGATCAGGTAGTTTTCATTTTGAAAGGTAATGGGCTTGAACATAGGCTGGCCAAAAATAAAAAACTAATTCAAATTCTATGAATTGGGTGGGTTCTATTTTTGAAAATGTGGTAAGAATTTAAGAAGGTCTTGTATATACAAGTTGTTTTTTTATCTTTGTCGGTGAGAGCGTTAATACGGGGGTAGATCGAAAGGTCTGCCTCCACTAATGATAGTTTCATCAGCGTTTTCAATATTTTCATTTTCAATATTAAACTTGCAGATAGCAATTTGTTTTTTGACTGATTTTAATTCTTTGATTTTCTCTTCTATTTGCAGTAATTTCTTATCAAGAACTTGAATCTTTGCTTTTTTGCTGATTTGCTTTTTGTACCAGGCATCTACAACTTCTTTGATTTCGGCCAGCGTAAAACCTACCGCTTTTGCCATTTGTATAAATCTTAATTTCTCGACAACGTCATCTCCATAGTATACATAGTTATTGGTTTTTACTTCCTCTTTCTTTTCGCCGGTGAATAGACCTTCGGCCAGCGTAAAACCTACCGCTTTTGCCATTTGTATAAATCTTAATTTCTCGACAACGTCATCTCCATAGTATACATAGTTATTGGTTTTTACTTCCTCTTTCTTTTCGCCGGTGAATAGACC
>NZ_JBFTIZ010000136.1:0-10119 GCF_056395165.1 Pedobacter sp. 10L46_2 | reverse complement strand
ACCCTGAGAGGGTCAAATTCAATTATTTCATAATTTTATTTCTCTCGGTTATTTTCGAGCCACTTTTTCAGTGCCCTTGAAAATTCAATCGGGTCTTTTTATTAAAGCCTTCTCACTCCGCTTTTCGACATCTCCTTTGGTTAATCAAAGGAGATGACGAATTATTTTTGCGTTACACGCACATCAATTCGACGATTTTGAGCCCTGCCTTCTGGAGTATCATTGCTCGCTATCGGATGATCCTGACCATAACCTTCGGCAGATAAACGCTTGGCATCTACACCTAGTTTAATCAACGCCTGCATTGCAGTATTCGCTCTTTCATTAGATATCTTCTGATTTACAGCGGCATCGCCTATATTATCAGTATAACCACCCATTTTTAGCTGCACATTTGGATAAGCTTTTAAAATGGCAGCTATATTTTTCAATTGCTCCTGAGATTCTGCTTTTAGCGTACTCTTTCCAGTCTCAAAATACAACCTATCAAATGTAAACCAGGTTGTTTTATCAACAGGTTTATTCTTATCCTCAATAAATGAAATAAGGCTATTCTCTACAGAATTCTCAGCAATGCTAAGTTCAGTACCATCTGGCAATTTCTTGCTAATTTTAGCACCCAGATCCTTAACAAAATCTCCTGCCTCGTTCAATTTACCTGCAACAGTAGATACCGCGGCATCCGCGCCCGCTTTCACCGCTCCGGCAGCAGAATCCATTGTGGCACCTGCCGAATCAATATTGGCCGATAAAGAATCTGTAACAGTGGTCATTTCTGTTTTGTTGCATCCAGATTTACCCATAATCCACCAGGCACCTAGCAAAATAACAAGCAACGGTATTAACCATTTTAAAAAGCTACCACCCGCTTTAGGCTGTTCCATAGGAGTAACATAGTTTGTTTTTGGTATTTTTACATCAGCAGGAATCTCAACCTTTGGAATATCAACTTTTGGGATATTAATACTAGCCAAACCTAAAGAATCACTTAAACCACTTGGTAGTGCAGCAGCGATAGCCGATTTGCTTTCAAAGATCTTACCTAATAAATCGGAGATATTCCATCCTTTACTGGCCATTAACTTAGAAATATAACCTGTAATTAATGGAACAATCATGGCCAGCAAACCTGTAGCTTTTGCACCACTTAAACCACTTGAAGAGGAAACCGCATCCGTTACTGCTCCTGTATCGCCACCAAATAAGCCACCAAGCAAAGATTTGCCTTTCTCCAATAAAGAATCCTGATCATCATTTAATAAATCTGCAGGGTTACTGCCGGAACCGGTAACACCGGATAAGATATTGCCTAGAAAGCCTGTATCACCGCTGGCTCCATTTTTCAGGATGCCCGCTAGAATAGCTGGGATACCTGCTGAAAACCCTGTTTGAACCTGATCTTCGGTTACGCCAGCTTTCTGACTTAAAGAAGAAATCGCATCACTGCCTATTTCATTCTTTATCATTTCAATTAAATTCATGTTTATAGTTTTAAGTTAGTATTCTAAAATAAAAACAAACACCCGCTCCTTTAATCTCCAATGGTACATAAAAAAACAGAACGTACCTACACGTTTATTAAATCTAAGATTAAGCTGTTATAAATACAAATCTAATAGCCTAATAGAAAACCACTTAGGTGTAGTTCATAACATCTTGTCTCCTACAACAATTATTCATGATAGAAGTTTAGATTTGTAGAATAATAAATTTATTTTGGAGGAGCACACTACGTCAAAAATTTTTCATGAAGAGTTTTATGAAACAGGAAAAGAACTGTATGCCAAATATGGTGCTGAACTTAGGACAATCAGTTCAAGAGAAAGTGCAGACTACGGGGCACGCAATTTTAAACTACCAGGAAAAACTATTGAATTTAGAGTCTCTAAAGTTACCCCTAAAAAAGTAGGTCAATTTGTTGCTATTTGGAGAAGAAATGAACAAGGTTTAACCCAGCCTTTTGAAGAAACAGACGAGATAGATTTTATGGTAATCAGCTCAAAAACTGAGCATAATTTTGGACTATTTGTTTTTCCAAAATCCATTCTTATTGGGCAGGGAATTATCACAAGCAAGAATAAAAACGGGAAACGAGGAATCAGAGTTTATCCGCCCTGGGACAAACCAACAAATAAACAGGCTCAAAAAACTCAAAGCTGGCAAATAAAGTATTTCGTCCAAAACTTGACGTAAATAGATCAGAGTCCTAGTAGGCGACATAGTTTTAAAATGATTATCTCATGGTTTACTACATCCCCAAAGTTCCATACATAATAATCATACACAGTGGTCTGAACTCATTACCCTCACGTTGTCAAAGATCGACAAGCTGATAAACACTGGTTTTAAGGCTTTTGTAAAAAACAACACACCTGTAAATGCGGCTTATAAATACAACTCAGACCATCCTTTTATTAAGCAAGGCGAGCATTTTTTGCTCAACTAACCTAAGTTGGTATATAGCAGAGGGCATGTAGTTACTCCCGATGGTATACAGATCTCATCAGCCGAAGGGAAGATTACTTTTACCTGGCTGCCACAAAAACAGTCAACATATTGCCAATTTACCGATCTGGCGAGTTTTCTGGTGTACAATCCAGAAAAGGAAAGGGCAGTTATTTCGCAGGGCAAAGTGAATAGGTATGCGCAAAACTTTGTAATGCAAATGCCTGCAGATCATCTGGGCGATACGGTGCATTGCTATATCAGCTTTGCCTCGGCCAATGGAAAGTTGCAGGGCGATAGTTTGTATGTAGGCGAGATAACGGTGGGGTAACGCTCTCTATTTCGCTATATATGATGGGCGCAAAAAGCATTAAAAGTTGCTGTAGTTACATAGCAACAAGGCATCCATATCGCATAAACCATTTATCAGCAAGTAAATTTGTGGATTTTTTTGACAAAGAGATACTAAAGTTTTGGAGAGCCCTTGAGGAGTATTGCTGGACAGATTGCCACTACGTCTAGTAAAACACACAATCCACTCCTCACATTAACTGTCGATTAAGAAAAAGACAGTTTTCGTTGTTATTCAAGAATCGTAATAAAGCCCCCTATTTGTGTTGATATGCGGATTTGGGTTTTTGAACGAAAACTCACTTCCCCTAGTATACTTTAGGAAGAAAATTCCTCAACAGAATATGCAAGTGCATAGCACTTTGTTTATGCTCGAATATTGAATAAAATGAACAAAATCAAAACTTATTCAAAACAAACTGTATTACAATAATTTAAGAACAAAAACCTCTCACTGACTTCCATTTCCCTCCGTTAAATAGTAACCTAAACGAAACTAAAACTGAATATAATGAACAAAAATCATTGAAAGAACTGTAATAAGTTTGCTATACCATACATCAAGGTAATTTTTTGTCCTAAAAATTATTCACTGATAGTATAGATTAAACTAATTTACCGCTCATAACCTTGAAAGCTTGTCGCTCATATGTTCAACTTTTGGGATTACTGTTAACAGTGATGTTGATGGTTTTTGGGGGCGAGGTGAAGGGGCAGACTTCGAACATTTATGCAACTTATGTAGGTCCCCCACCAACCAATACAGGTGGAAGTGCAGGGGCAGGGGGAAACGGTGGCTTCGGGGGGAGTAATGGAGTTATCGGCTCTTTCACCATAACTGGCCACAGCAATATTAACGATGCCGACCTGACCAATTTTGCTACACTAGCTCCCATAAGTGGTCAGGGAGGGGGACTGTTGGGAAGCACCGGGGGAACATCCTCTGCATACATCAATTTAAATTTCTCAGGGGCCATTTTACCAAAAACCGGCACGTCCATAATAATTAAACTAACAGCTGGAACTTTAAGCGGAGTTCAGGTACAGGCTTATAATGGTATTACTGCCCTTGGCAGTGCACAGTCATTTTCATCCCTACCGCTAAAAGGTACAAATGAATATGTATTTATTACTCCAGCAGATTGTAACAGCATAAGAATTACATCCACCACTTCTGCTGGTGCTCTACTAGGTGGGATCTCCACAAATTCAACAAATATTTACTACGCTTATATCCTTGATCCAAATTGCAATCCACCCGTTTATACAGCTATCAGAAAAACTACAATACTTGATCTGGGCTCTGCAATTAGCAACGAAACAAATGCCATTGATGGAAACCTGAATACCTTCTCCTTGTTTTCAAATGGTTTAGGTGTGGGAACAACATTGTACCAGACTGTTTATTTTTCCCAACCCTCACCTACGGGCAGCGTAGCCACATTAACCCTTTCCATTCCTCCGGCTGTCATATCTGCTGGTGTACTGGGCTACATAAATATCAACACCTACAACGGAGCAACGCTGGTCAGTAATACTTCATTCAGTGGATTATTGCTTGGAACCGATCTATTAACATTATTGAATTCAGGTGGAAAAACCACAATTTCCATTGCCCCTCCATCAGCATTTGACCGTGTAGAGCTCTCAGCAAGTTCCCTCTTAAACCTAGCAACAAGTCTAAACCTATATGAGGTACAGATAACCCCTCCAAAACCAACTTTTACAGCCCCCGGTTCAACCCCTGCTGTAATAATTTGTTCAGGAACATCCGTAACGCTTAAACCTGATGCGCCAGATTCAGGAAATGAATTGCGGTGGTATGATTCTTTAACTTCAACAACATTATTAGCCAACACCAATACTTATACGCCTACTCCATCACTTACAGCAACCAAAACCTACTATGTGGCAACCGCAAGAACAAATTGTAATGCTGAATCAGAAAGAGTTCCAATAATCGTTACCGTAAATCCTCTCCCAACTGTTTCTGCAATTATTGGTAACGCAAATATTTGCGTGGGTGTTGGTTATACATTTACCAATACGAGTGAAGATCCAGGTGTTTGGAGTACTAATAACTCTTCAGTAGCCACTGTTGATGGTACTGGATTTGTAAAAGGTGTTTCTGTTGGAACAGCTAGCATCACATATACTATTACCAATACAACTACACATTGTAGCAATTCAACTTCTTTCACTGTTGATGTATCTCCACTCCCAACAATATCTTTAGGAAATATTCCAGCCATATGTAAAGGGACTACAGCAGCCACCTTACCTTATACTGCTGTTTCTTCCGGTAGTCTTAAATATGACATCATTTGGAATACAACAAGTTTAACCAATGTTAGCGGAGCTGATCTTCCTACGAGTCCAATTCAATTGAGTATCCCTTCAAATGCACCTGTTGGTACATATACAGGAACTTTTAGTATCCGGAATACAACAAGCAATTGTACTAATTCATATCCAATAAGTTTAATGATCAACCAATCACCAGTCATTATTGTAATCACAAATCCAACTGCTTGTAAAGGAATAACAAACGCAACATTAACTTACACATCTACATATAGTCCAACCAGCTACAGCATCAATTGGGATTCCGCAGCAATAACAGATGGTTTTGTGAATGTATCATCTGATACTCCCTTACCAGCTTCTAATATAAGCATTATTGTTCCCACAACAACAAATGTAACTACTTATGCTGGGACAATAAGTGTTAAAAATGCGAATGGTTGTATAAGCCCCCCTGTAACTTTTAACATGATCATACACCCTAAACCACCTCTTCCACAAGTAAACATAACTTCTAATTAATAAACAATTAACGTAAAACTTAAAATCAAAAAGACATGAAAACAAAAATTACATTTTTAAAAATGAGCTTCTTATTAGCTTCATTTTTAATCACTTCAACATCTGCAATGGCAGCGACATTTTATACTTGCTCTGGAACAACCCTAAATTTAGGTGTAACAAATTTACCAGCAGGAACTTCAGCTTTGTGGGATGTCAAGAAAGATGGAACTCAATTCGCTGGTTATCCCTCTGCCACCGCACCAACTTCGTTTACAGATCCAGGAAGTTACGAAGTGATACTAGTTTCGCAGACAGATGCAGCCTCAGGGCAATGTTCTTCCGATCCTGTAAGCAACACAATAATCATACTCCCTCCATTGGCATTTTCATTAAACGCACCTTCTGTTCCTGCCTATTGCCAATCCAACAACACGGTTAATTCTTCTGATATCACTCAAACAGGAGCTGCATTATCTCCAGTAAGCGGATCAGATCTAGTTTTAGAATATACTTATAGCGTTAATAATGGAACCACAACTGTAGATGGGAGTACCGTTGGTACTATTGACCAAGCTACTGGAAAGTTTACACTAACAACAACTACTCCAGGTGTCTATGTAATTACAGGAAAGGTAAAATATAAACAAGCAACAACGTTTACGAATACACTTCTAGGTACAGGTTGCGAGGTTACAGCTACAACAACTCAAACAGTCACAGTAACTCAAACTCCTGGTCAACCTACAGTTACTATTACAGCACCATAATTTAAATATTAAGGTCAGAGCTTTATGTCTAACAGAAAAATAAGTTTTGTGTCAAGTATGCTGTTGCTCAGTGCAACGGCATGCTTTGCGCAATCTTCTGGTCCGCAAACGGTGAATCTCCCGCAGGGGGCTTCTTTAAAGTTGCGGGCAAATTCTGTTAACGCATCAACCTATCAATGGCTTAAAGACAATCAAATTGTAAGTGGCGCTATTGGCCAGGAATTTACAGTATTTGTTTCTGGAACATACACTGTAATATCTTATAACACCGAAGGCTGTGCTTCCGATATTTCAGAGGCTGTCATCGTTGTAGGCGGAACAACTCCTCCTATTATTCTCAAAGCTGATATGATGGTTACCAAAACATCAGAAAACAGGGCTTTAACACTTAACGACTCATTCGATTACACCATTAATGTAAAAAACAATGGGACCGATAAGGCAACCAACATTAAGGTTACAGATGAGCTACCTCCCGAGGTCGAATTTCAGCAACTAACCCCTACTGCCGGTAGTAATGCAAGGTATAGCTTTGCAACCAGGACTGTGCTTTGGGAAATTGATAGCCTGCAAAATGGCGAATCTGCAGATTTAAGGATAAAAACTAAAGCTCTTAAAGCCGGTGTTATTTACAACACGGCAAAGGTCTCGGCTGATCAGTCAGATCCAAATATGGCTAATAACGTTTCCACTGCCAGTACTTCGGTAGCAGGTATTATTATACCAAACGTGTTTACGCCAAACGGAGATAATAAAAATGAAACCTTTGAAATACCAGGTGTACAAGCGTTTGAAAATGAAATCACCATCCTAAACAGATGGGGAGGAACTGTATACTTCAAAAAAGGCTACAATAATGAATGGACCGGACGAGGGCTTAATGAAGGTACTTATTTCTATGTACTAAGACTAAAAATAGGCACCAAATGGGAAATCTATAAAGGCTATATCACTTTATTAAGGGGCAAACAATGATGAAAAGAATCATACTTCTGTTTTTAGCATCTATTGGAATTGTGTGTAGCTCAAGTGCACAGCAAGACAGTCAGTTTACACAGTACATTTTCAATACAATCCATATTAATCCTGCTTATACAGGATATAAAAAAGAACTATACATACAGGCTTTTTATCGTGCACAATGGGTAGGCGTAAGAGGTGCACCAACAACAGTTTCAGTAGCTGTAGATGGTGCTATTGACGACGGAAATGTTGGTCTTGGATTCATCGCTTCAAACGATAAGATCGGTGCGCAAAAAAACCTTTCTGCATATGCAAACTATGCCTATAAAATTCAACTGGGTTATGATGAAAATTCCAGACTCTCTTTTGGTTTGGCAGCAGGTGTAATGCAACTTGGCCTTGATGGAGATAAATTAACCAGCATAGATCCCGATGATGAGGTTATCCCTACTGGAATGCAAACCAGATTTTTCCCTGATGCAAGGGCTGGTATTTACTACTCTAATGAAAAATATTTCGCCGGACTTTCGGCAAGTAACCTGATAGCAAGCTGGGCTGCAAAAAACTATAGCAACAATCTTCTTGTTCCTGTTCCGCAGCCGCACATATTTTTAACTGCAGGCGCTTTAATACCCATTACTTACGGATGGGCGTTAAAACCTGTTATTTTATTAAAAGACGACATAAAGGGTCCTACTTCTTTGGATGTTAACGCCTTCCTCCTACTCAATGAAAAGGTATGGATAGGTGGTTTTTATAGAACCACGGTTCCTTTGTACAACAAAAAATTCCTGCAAAAAGACCTCACTAAAAAGAATGCGCTGGGCATGATGTTCGAACTCTTTGCTACAGACAACCTAAGAGTCGGCTATTCTTACGACTATTCTCTAAACAAACTTCAGTACTACAACTATGGCAGTCATGAGTTTTCAGTAGGCATTTATTTAGGCCCCAGAAATATGCGAAAAATCAGATCATCCAGATGTTATGATTTTTAAAAGGACTATTCAGGTATTATTTTGTCCGTTTGAGCACTAAACATCTTTAATTCAAATGCCAAACCCTTCATTTTTGTAAGCACATAATTTCATGTGAACTTTGCGAGCTTTGTGATAAAATAAAAGTTCTTCGTTAATCATGAATATATTTGTACTAAATGAAAACGAAACTTCCTCTTAAAAATTTAATAAAAATAAGCTGCTGTTTTACTACAGCCGTCAGTTTGTTTTTATTTCTTTCTTCTTTTATTCAAGAAGGGGAACTGTATGGCTCTCTGGTAAAATGTTTATTTTTCCAACTGCTGCTCACGTTAATGTGCTTATCTAACATTCGTCTGTTAGTGGTTTTTGGCGATGAGAAATCGCCTCCGATAAGCAAAAGCACCAAAAAGTTTTACCTGGCAAGTTTTGTGATGAGTGCGGTAATAATTATATGTATTTACTGGCTTGGGCAATACCTTACTTTTCGCGGTATTATAGAACAACACGAACCATTTAGGGTTAGAGGTAATGTAATTTATCTGTACCTCAGTTTACAGGGATTCTTTATCAATGGTATTGTTTTGCTACTCCAAAACTTCATTATTGTACAAGATTCTAATAACCAGGTACAATTGGAGAACTCACGTTTAATTGCAGCAAGGTCTCAGGCGGCTAATGAATTATTACTTCAGCAAATACATCCGCATTTTCTGTTTAATGCCCTCAACATATTAAAATCTCTAATTAAAAGAAGTCCCGATAAAGCTGAGGATTATTTACTCCGTTTGTCTGACTTCTTACGTGTCTCCATATCGGGCAACAAAAGCGGAATAGCATCACTGAATGATGAGCTGAAATTATGTGCAGATTACCTGGAGATGCAAAAAGTAAGGTTTGGTGAGGCCCTGAGTTTTAATTTAGACATACAAGAGAAAGAAAGCTCAGGATTAGTACTTCCGGTTTTTTCGCTTCAACCGCTTCTGGAGAATGTGATTAAGCATAATGAACTAACGGATGCTGCTCCGCTGAATATAAATATCAAACAAAATGGCAACTGGATCAGTGTAACTAATAACATCCAGCTTAAGTCGAACCTGGAACATTCTACCGGTAGTGGTTTGGCTAATCTTGCAGAAAGATATAACCTGTTATCTGGTGATGAGATTGATATCAGAGATGATGGACTTACCTTTTCTGTTAGCTTAAAAATATTAAAACATGAAGATTGTAATTATAGAAGATGAACAAATAACAGCTGAGGATCTTGCTGATCTAATCATCAGATTACAACCTAATGCTCAAATTGTTGCAAGCCTAAGATCGGTAAAGGAATCACTGCATTATTTTAGAACGCATGGCATGCCTGATCTTATCTTTAGTGACATTCAACTTGGTGATGGATTAAGTTTCGACATATTTAAAGCTGTTGAGGTTACAGCTCCTATCATTTTTTGTACCGCTTATGATGAATATGCATTCAACGCTTTTCGCACAACAGGTATAGATTATATATTGAAACCAATCGTTTCATCAACAGTTGAACAGGCGCTAAAAAAATATCAAACCTTACGCAAGGAATTTACCACTTCGGCGGTTTCTTATGATTCTATTTTAGATCTGTTTGCAAACAAACCTGTGCAGAAAACATTTTCTATTTTAGTTACCCATAAAGACAAGATCATTCCTGTAAAAATGGAACACATTGCTCTGTTTTATATTAAACATGAAGAAACCTGCTTGTTTACTTTTGACGACAAAACGTATGCGGTTAGCAAGAAAATGGAAGAGCTGGAACGTATTTGTGG
>NZ_JBFTIZ010000135.1:0-20161 GCF_056395165.1 Pedobacter sp. 10L46_2 | reverse complement strand
CGAAAGAACTTGGTAATGTAATCTCAAATGCGCCAAAAAAGGAGATGGCAAAAACGACCAGTAGAATAAAGAAGAAGAAATTAAACAGTCCGCTACTACTCAACGCGTTTAGGCCTGCCGATCCAAATAATACCGTAATTAACAGCCCGAAAGCAACATAAATAACAATAATAGAGAGGCCGTAAATAATTGCCTGCCCAATTCCTTTATTCTTGCTGCCCGCCCTTTTGGTAAAATAACTTATGGTAAGCGGCACCATTGGGAAAATACAAGGCATTAAAAATGCTAAAAACCCACCAACAAGACCGGCGATAAAAGTTTGCCAAAGTGTTTTCTTATGATTAGCCTCATCAGATACAACAGCAGTTGCCGGCTTATCCTTTGCCTGATCTATAGATGCACTCTGTGCTATAGTATCTTTTTTTACCGTGTCTTTTACAATGTTGTTTACTGCACTATCCTGAGCAGAACCAACTTCCGTAAAAACCAGATCATCCGTTCCGGTTGAATCCTGAACCTGAGTAGCGGCAAATCCATGCCCCGTCATTGTTACAATAAAAAGAAAGAACAAGCTCAGTACTAAAAGTGTTTTTTTCATCCGCATTCCTATTACCTATTTTAAAACCCATGAAAAACCCCGCCATTATATTCATTTTCATGATGAGGGCGTGAAATTACTTATAATTTTTTATTTAAAGACGGTGTTGTAACCGCTAAGCGTTAATTTTACTATTAGCTAATAATCCCTTAAAACCCTTGAAATAAAAAAAGGGTGCTCTGAAAACTCAAAACACCCTTTTCTTTATCTGTATCAGCTTATTTTACCGGTATGCTGAAGCTTACTTCTTCAGGAGGCAAACACTGTTTATCGTTACATACCATAAATTCTACTTTTCCCTTCACAGTAGTAGCACCTTTATTCAATTTGATTTTTTGCTGAAAGGTAACCCCGTTGCCAAAATAGCTAACGTTCATTTTAAAATTCTCATCGTAATAATTTATTGCCTTAGGCTCTGTAGTCTTTCCATTAAGTGCGTAATCACTTGATGGAGTAAAGGTAAAAGTTGTTTTACTCGGGCCCCCTGGTTTCAGATTTTGAGAATAAATATGCCAGCCATCTTCAATATTTGCCTTAATATAAAGTATTGCTTCTGTTTTACTTACTTTCTTAGCTGCGTAAGCCCATGTTACAGGTTTTTCAATTTGAGCTACCGCCCCTAGAACTGTAAATAAGACTAATGTTAATACCAAACTTATTCTTTTCATCTGTAATTGTTTTTTAATTTTTATGTCCCTTAATCCTTTAAAAATTCAACCTCTTTAAAGTTATATACTCTTTCCTTACCAGAGCTTAAAAGAACCAGTTGTCCTGCTTCAGTAATTCTGGTTATTGTAGCTTCAAAAACCTCGCCATTCTGTCTGTAAAAACCCAGTTTATTAAATCTGTACAGGTTTTCAAGGTACTCTTTCATCAGTCTATTGTAATTTCCTCCTTTCAATTGAAGGTACTGACTTTCAATATGACTGCAAATTTCAGCTAATAGCTCAATTAAATTAACATCGTGCTGTAAAATTTCATATAACGATGTTGCTACTTTGGTCTTCTCAATATCAAATTTTTGCTGGTTAACGTTCATTCCTATGCCAACAATGCTCGATTTAAAACTATTCCCAGACAAGCTATTTTCAATTAAAACGCCTCCTATTTTACTGTCATTATAGTAAATATCGTTAGGCCATTTTACCGTTATTCCGTCCTTTACAAAGCGGCCTAAAGCCTTGTTAATGCCGTTACTAACCGCTATATTTAGCATAAATTGCTTGTTTATGGGTAGAAATACCGGTTTTAGAAAGATGCTGAATGTCAGGTTTAATCCGGGCTCACTGTACCAGGTGTTTTCCTGTTGTCCTCTGCCCGCAAATTGGTTATCTGCCATAATAACAGTTCCTTCCGGTAATGGCTCGGATTTTGACACCATCATCTTCAAAAAGTTATTGGTAGAATCAACGGCTGATAATCTGATAAGATTTTGACCAACAAATAATGTTGAAAAAGTGTTATTTTGCAAGTGTTGATTGTATATTTGTTTATCAAAATTAAAACATTTTAATGGTAAAAAAGAAAATCGTAAACCTTTCTACATACCTCTCAGAAATAGCCGTACACGGCATACAGGAAAAAAAAGGCAATGATATTGTCCGCCTGGACCTAAGAGATCTTAACAGTTCCGTTTCTGACTATTTTATTATCTGCAGCGCTAATTCAGCCACTCAGGTTAAGGCAATTGCCGATAGCGTAGAAGAAGAAATCTATAAAAATACTCAAACTAATCCTTGGCGCAAAGAAGGACAAGATGCTGCCGAATGGATAATCCTGGATTATTTTGACGTTGTTGTCCACATATTTAAAACTGAAAAGCGAGACTTTTATGGGATAGAAGACCTGTGGGGCGATGCCCAGGCAACCTCCTATAAAAGCGCATAATCATTTACTTCCACATTTTTTGATATAACGATGAAAGAGAACCCGAATACAAAACCCAAACTAATAAAGAGAATTCCAAATATTCCGAAGAAGCCTCAAAAAGGTTCAAAATTCAATATTTTTTGGGTTTATGCAGCTATTATTTTAGGACTGATATTATTGCAGTTCCTATTCAATGCCGATACCAGCAAACCAATTACCTACCGCGTTTTTGAAAAAGAAATGCTTTTGCCGGGTGATGTACAAAAATTAGTAGCCTACAAGCACGAAGATCTTGTAAAAATTGAGGTATACATTAAAAAAGACAAGCTAAATCAGCCTAAGTACAAAGAGTACCAAAACAAAAGCAATTTTGGAACAAACACAGGCCCTATAGCTTATTTTACGGCCGGATCAATGGACGCGCTGGATACGCAATTAAAGGAATCTCAGAAAAACCTTCCTCCCGATCAGCAGATTTTAGCAGAAAAAGAAACCAGACAAAGTTCATTTAACTCGTGGTTCTTCACTGTAATTATCCCTGTTCTGTTGTTCATTGGCTTCTGGATCTTTATTATGCGCCGTATGGGCGGTGGTGCAGGTGGCGGTGGCGGTCAGATTTTCAATATCGGGAAATCTAAAGCAACCCTGTTCGATAAAGAGAGCCAGGTAAACGTAACATTTAATGATGTTGCCGGCCTCGAAGAAGCAAAACAAGAGGTAATGGAAATTGTAGATTTCCTTAAAAACCCTAAAAAATATACCAACCTGGGTGGTAAAATACCTAAGGGAGCGCTATTAGTAGGCTCTCCGGGAACTGGTAAAACATTATTGGCTAAAGCCGTTGCCGGCGAAGCGCAAGTTCCTTTCTTCTCACTTTCAGGTTCTGATTTCGTAGAAATGTTTGTGGGTGTTGGAGCATCACGTGTCCGTGATTTGTTTAAACAGGCTAAAGATAAAGCACCATGTATCATCTTTATTGACGAGGTTGATGCAATTGGTCGTGCCCGTGGTAAAAACAGCATGATGGGTGGTAACGATGAGCGTGAAAACACATTAAATCAGCTATTGGTTGAAATGGATGGTTTTGGTACCGATTCTGGTATCATTATCCTTGCTGCTACCAACAGACCTGACGTATTGGATACAGCCTTGTTAAGACCGGGAAGGTTTGACAGACAAATCTCTATTGACAAACCTGATTTGGTTGGTCGTGAGCAGATCTTCAAGGTTCACCTTACCCCTATTAAAACCTCTCAGGAAGTTGATGCTAAAAAACTTTCTGCTCAAACTCCAGGCTTTGCCGGAGCAGAAATCGCCAACGTTTGTAATGAGGCTGCACTTATCGCCGCCCGTCGCAACAAAGAAAGCGTTGACATGCAAGACTTCCAGGACGCAATTGACCGTGTTATTGGTGGTTTAGAGAAGAAAAACAAAATCATTTCACCAGAAGAAAAAAGAATCGTTGCTTATCACGAAGCTGGTCACGCAATTGCAGGATGGTTCCTGGAACATGCAGATCCACTTGTAAAGGTATCTATAGTTCCTCGTGGCGTTGCCGCATTAGGATATGCACAATACTTACCTAAAGAGCAGTTCCTGTATACTACAGAGCAATTAACTGACGGTATGTGTATGACAATGGGTGGTAGAGTAGCTGAAGACATTGTGTTCGGTAAAATCTCTACAGGAGCTCAAAATGACCTTGAAAGAATTACCAAGCTATCATACGCAATGGTTACCATCTATGGTATGAACAGCACTATTGGTAACGTGTCGTTCCACGATCCTCAAAATGAGTATAACTTTAATAAGCCGTACTCAGAGAAAACATCTGAAATGATTGACCACGAAGTACGTATCCTTATTTCACAGGTTTACGACAGAACAAAACAATTACTTACAGATAAAAGAGATGGCTTAGAAAAGCTTGCTCAGAAACTAATAGAAAAAGAGATTCTTTTCCAGGCAGATTTAGAAGAAATCTTAGGAAAACGTCCTTTTGATAACCGCACCACTTACGACGAGTTTGTAAACGGTACAGGTGATCAAAAACCTGCAGCAGAAGGCCTTTTACATGAAGGTGTTGGAGAAACTACAGATCCTTCAGCTTCTATTACGCCAACGAATACAGAGTCTTAATTACAATATTTATGGGGCAGCCATTTCGTTTATTGCGAAATGGCTGCAAATCCCTTTTTTTATGCAAGAAAATATTTCCTCCAAAGAGTTAATGCTGAAAAAGATAAGGAAGGCGCTTCTTGAAAAAAGAGACAACCCTTATCCAAATTTAGAAGATACCCCACTGTACACAGAAAATACAGAGTATCCGGAGGTATTATTTGCAGAACAACTTACCGCCGTTTCGGGCAATTTCATCTACTGCGAAAACGGAATAGAATTTATTGAAAACATCCTTCAGCTTGCAGACCGCTTTAACTGGCGTAAAATATACTGCTGGGAGCCTGAATTACAAGAACTCTTAACAGAATACGAATTCCCTTTTTATAAAACAGACAAAGATTTTGACCTGGCCGAAGTTGGAATTACTTTGTGTGAAGCCCTTATTGCACGTAATGGTTCCGTAATGGTTTCCAACCAAAATGCAGCCGGTCGCAGACTTAGTATCTTCCCTCATCATCACATTGTTATTGCCAGAACAGGACAGCTTGTAATGGATCTTAAAGATGCTTTTAAGCTCATCAAAGACAAATACGGTAGTCAAATCCCATCAATGATCAGCACCATAACAGGACCAAGCAGAACAGCAGATATTGAAAAAACATTGGTTCTTGGAGCACACGGACCAAAAGAATTATTTGTATTTTTAATTGAAGATTTCTCTTAAAATTTTTATTTCTAATATAATAGTTCTATTTTTATACTGTATACCAAAACAGTCTGCGGTTCATAATGAGCAATAAAACAAACTTACACTCGGTTATTACAGGTACAGGTAGCTATATTCCCGAAAACATCATTTCTGGCGACTCTTTTTTAACCTCCACATTTTACGATAATGGAGTGGCTTTGGAAAAAGACATCAACGAAGTAATAAATAAATTTGCAGAGATCACAGAGATTCTTGAGAGACGCTATGTTGATGACAATATTGTAAATAGCGACATTGCAGCTATTGCTGCTCAACGCGCAATTGACGATGCCGGAATAGACAAAGAAACTTTAGATCATATCATATTCTGCCATAATTTCGGAGACGTAAAAAGCGGCAGCAATCGTATGGATATCCTTCCTTCCTTGGCCGCCAAGGTAAAGCAAACCCTGCATATCCTAAATCCCGATTGTGTTGCCTATGATATYATATTTGGTTGCCCGGGCTGGGTTCAAGGCGCCATACAAGCCAACTATCTCATTCAAAGTGGCGATGCAAAACGAGTAATGGTTATTGGTGCAGAAACGCTTTCCAGAATAACCGATCCTCATGACCGCGACAGCATGATCTTCTCTGATGGTGCAGCAGCTGTTATTTTTGAAGCTCAGGAATCTGAAAACCCATTAGGCATTGTTGCTCACAAAACACAAACCTATGCGGTCGATTATGGTTCGTTACTGGTAATGGGCAAAAGCAACAACCCGAGCGAGTGTAATGGCAACACCTATCTTAAAATGAATGGCCGCAAGCTCTATGAGTTTGCCGTTATAAACGTTCCTCAAGTAGTTAAAAAAGCTATAGACAAAGCAGAAATAGACATTAAAGATGTTAAAATTGTTTTCATACATCAGGCTAACGGGAAAATGGATACCGCCATTATGAAACGCTTATTTAAGCTTTATGATTTGGATACGGTGCCGGAAAATCTAGTTCCTATGACCATTTCATGGTTAGGAAATAGCTCTGTAGCTACTATACCAACACTGCTGGATCTGGTTCTAAAAGAAAAGGTAGAAGGCTATAAAGTAAAGAAAGGTGATTACGCTGTATTTGCCTCTGTAGAGTTTGCTTTCTTTTCGTAAATCTTACCAATCTGCAATGCAGAATTTGCTGCAAAATAGTACTTCAGGTTTTTTCCTGTATTAATGGCATTCTGATAGCTGGTAAGCGCTATATCGTCCTTTCCAAGCTCATCATTTATACGCCCCAGACGATAATAGTATTCCGTTTTATCCCTGGCAGAGGCAAAACTATCCCCTTTGCTGTCTTTTAGCTCCTCCAGTGCTTTATTGTAATAGCCGCCATCAAACAACAGCCTTGCTTTTAAAAGCTCTTTATTTGGTATTGATTCGCCCGCTTCATTAAGCGCCTGCTTATCCTTTTCCTGATAAGTATAGCCTGCCGACTTAACCTTGTTCATAAACGCAGTATAAGCCTCCGTATCGCCTTTTAGTAGCGAGACCCAGCCTAAGTGCAGGTTTGCGTCTTTAATGTAATTAGCCCCTTTATTAAGCTGCAAAAAACGGACAAAGTTCTGTCCAGATGAATAGTCAAGTTTATTGAGCTTTGCAGAACCCAGCAAAAACTCCAGATAAGGAAAAGATTGATACTCCGCACCTGTTGGTCTGTTATTTAAAATACTGATGGCCTCATCATTGTGGCCGTTCTTTGAGCACACCAATGCCTGCAAATATGTTTTTAACAGACTACTCTCTGCAATTCTGGAGGTGTATTTCATTGTTTTGCTGTAGGCCGAAGGGCTATGTGCGATATCATTCAGCACAAATACGTAATAGAACACCACTTCTTCATAGAATGGCTCAAATTTAGATTTGGGCAGGCTTTCCGACAACTTATCGAGCATTGCTATTCCGCTTTGAAGATTCCCTTTTATACCGAACGTAGAAAGTGTGCTCTTCAAAATTCCATCTGGCAGGTTACCCAAAAAAGCATTGATCAGGCCTAGCCCTTTTGCGTTTAATGTAAATGCCGGAAATTTCTTGTTGTTATCCTGTAATAAGCCATTGGCCTTTTTAATTTCCCTTGCGGCAGTAAAGTATTCACCGTATCGCCCCCTAATTAAAGCCCATTGTAAGTTTATCTCGGCCTGCGCATATAAATAGTATGGTGATGACTTATCACCATCAGCGATTTGGTCTAACCGTGTAGATTTATTTTCTTTTAACTTGTCAAATTCCGTCTTGCTTTCCGTGGTAAGCAAATAAAAATAATCAACATAGTTTTCCAGTAAAGGAACCAACCCATTGTCAGGATGAATCTTCTTCTCAGCAGCAATCAGCTGTCTGGCGGTGCTCAGCTTAAGCTCAAATATGTTCTGGTAGGCTTTTAAGCAATTGGCATTAAAGTCGAAATTTGCATAAATAGCTGTTGGCGAAAGCAACAAAAAAACAATCAGCACACATTTATATACAGAACCGGAAATCATATTCATAACTAAGGCAAGGATTAACTAAATCTTAATGCTTTGCTGTAAGCAAAAATTCTTCCACAAAAAAGAAGGTGTATCATATGATAATGATACACCTTCTTTTTTTCTCTCGTCATTCTGAATTTATTTCAGAATCTAGCAGGGGCTATTCAAAAACATACTCAAGAGGGATTCTGAAATAAATTCAGAATGACGGCACGTGTTATGCCGGTAACTCTTCCTGAGTAAGTGCCTCATCAACTAAAATCCTTCCACAATGCTCGCAAACAATGATTTTCTTGCGTTGACGGATATCTAATTGACGCTGAGGAGGAATCTGGTTAAAACAACCTGAACATGAATCACGGTCGATAGTAACAACAGCAAGGCCGTTATTAGCATTTCCTCTTAATCTCTTATATGCAGTTAAAAGTCTGTCTTCAATTTGAGTTTCAGCTTTTTCAGCTTTTTTACTTAACGACTGCTCTTCTTTTTCAGTTTCAGCAGTAATTGTTTGCAACTCTCCTTTTTTGATATCAAGATCTTTTCTTCTCGACTCTAAATCAGCAAGTGCTTTTTCGTAAACTTCAGTTTTTTGAGTGATATCAAAACCAAACTCTCTGATCTTTTTCTCGCAAACCTGAATCTCAAGCGTCTGGATCTCAACCTCCTTAGTTAAAGCATCATATTCACGATTGTTTTTAACATCTTTTAATTGGGTCTCGTATTTTTTGATCAGGCCTTGAGCTTCCTTAATCATATTTTTACGCGTTACAATGGCGTCTTCAGTATCATCCAATTCACTTTTGAATTTTTGTATACGTGTTTCCAGTCCTTCAACCTCATCTTCAAGGTCAGCCACTTCCATTGGCAATTCACCACGTATCTGACGTATTTTATCGATCTTAGTATGAAGAGTTTGTAATTCGTATAAAGCTTTTAGCTTTTGCTCTACAGTTTGTTCCATTAAATGAAATAATTTATGGGGTTTGTGTTATGCTCCGTTAAACGGATTGCAAAGTTAGGAAATTTTTCTTGAATAATATCTATCAACAAATTAGATGTAAATTGTTCACTTTCAAAGTGTCCGATATCAGCGATAACCAATTTTTCATCGGCATCAAAAAACTCATGATATTTAAAATCTGCGGTTACAAAAGCGTCGGCACCGGCTGCAATGGCATCTTTAAGCAAAAAACTTCCCGATCCACCACAAACAGCCACCTTTTTAATCCTTTTAGGCAGCAATTTAGTATGTCTTATTACCTCGGCATCCATTCTGTCTTTAACTAAATGAAGAAAGTCTTTTCCGTCCATTTCGTGTTCCAGCCAGCCAACCATTCCGGCACCTACAGTATCCAATCTATTTCCCAAAGGATAAATATCATAGGCAACCTCCTCATAAGGATGGTTTTCAAACAAGGCCAGAAGCACTTTTCTCTCATCCTGAACCAAAAAAACCGTTTCTATCCTTACTTCTGACTCATGGTGCCGAACACCCTTCTCGCCAACAAAGGCATTAGTGTCTTCTCCGGCCCTAAATGTTCCTGTGCCTTCTGCATTAAAGCTACATTCACTGTAATTACCAATACCGCCAGCGCCTGCCTCAAACAAAGCTGATCGTACTGCAGCAGCCTGAGCAGTCGGACAAAATGTCACCAATTTTTTTAATAACGATGTTTTCGGACTTAAAATCTTAATATTTTTTAGCCCCAACCGCTGACTGATCACCCCGTTAACACCATATTTTACATGGTCTAGGTTTGTATGAATAGCATAAAGCGCAATATTATGCCTTATCGCTTTTAGTACAACCCGTTCAACATAGTTTTTCCCGGTAAGCTTTTTGAGCCCCTTAAAAACGATAGGATGATGGGTGATGATCAAATTACAGTTCTGAGCAATGGCCTCATCTACAATGGCCTCCGTGCAATCGAGGGCAACAAGCGCCCCGTGTATTTCCTGATCAGCATTTCCGATAAGTAATCCAGAATTATCATAATCTTCCTGATAATTCAATGGAGCAAATTCTTCCAGATGCTTTATTAAAATCGCTAACCTCATAGGCTGTAAATTTACAATATGCACAACAAAATTTCACTTTAAAATAAAAAGAGATTGCACACGCTGTACAATCTCTTTTTATTTTAAAGTGTACTATTCTATTGAATATTCCCCATTTTAACCATCTGTAAACTTTCAAACACCATACGCTGATTGTATTCAAAAGCAAGGGTCTTATGGTTTATTAAATCGATAATCGTTCCTATAAAACATAACCCAACTGTAAAGAAATACAGCACTCCCATACCAATCTGGTTTACCAGAAACCTTGGTAATCCTGGTACAAAGAAGCCTAAAATGCAATACAGCACCATATCGTCCGGATTTCTTCTTTTACTTCCGTAAATCATTAAAAACCCTCTCAACTGTTGTTCACTAAATCCTGTAGTTGCAGTTTGCAAGTACGAATATTCCTGAGGTGTGATACCCGGCAATGACATAAATGGTGAATCAAACATATCCTTCCTCCTTATATTTTAAAATTTTATTCCTTTTAACACTTAATTTTATCAGCACAACAATCCTGTATACAATAATCAGCAGGGCAGGTATTCCAAACCAATGGAGCTTAATGCTCTCTGCAATATTACCATGAAACAGCTGCGTTAAAGCTCTTCCAATTCCACATCCCGGGCACCAATCTATCCCCATGTTTGCTAGCGGACAAAGGGTAAAGTGATGTTCATGGCCATGTAACTGTGGTTGCGCTAATCCCAGCAATACTAAAGCCGTTATCCAAAAAATGAGTTCTAATGGTATGCGGCTCAGCATTTTCATGTTATCCTCTTTTTATTTTAGATTGATTAATAGAGACTTTGTTACATCTAAAGCTAATCATAAATCTTACATTTGCATTGTGAACATCCGCGACCTGATTAATCGATACAAAACAGATGAACGCATTGTAGCATTGGCAAAAGCCCTTAATGCGGGCAAAGGTAATAAACTTCAGCTAAAAGGACTAGTTGGTTCTGCCGATGCAACAATTGCAACAGCTACTTATTTTCTGCTCCATAAACCAATTTTATTTGTGTTACCGGATAGGGAAGAGGCATCTTATTTTCTTGCAGATCTGGAAAGTATTCTGGATAAAGAAGTACTTTTATTTCCTTCTTCATTCCGCAAAGCTTTTGAATTTACACAGGTTGACACCGCAAATGTACTGGCCAGGGCCGAAGTATTAAACGAACTAAACCACCATTCTGAATACGGCAAAATAGTAGTTACATACCCCGAGGCCCTTGCAGAAAAGGTAATAAACCGTTCTCTTCTCGAAAAAAACACCCTCGAAATTAGTCTGGGCGCTAAACTAGGCATCGATTTCATAAATGAGTTCCTGATAGACTACGATTTTAACCGTACCGATTTCGTTTACGAACCCGGTCAGTTTTCAATCCGTGGCGGCATAGTAGATATTTTTTCTTTCTCACATGACCTGCCTTATCGTATAGAATTTTTTGGTGATGAAATTGAAAGCATCCGCACATTCGAAATAGAAAGTCAACTCTCTGTAGAAGATGTAAAAACCTTCACCATCATCCCAAATGTTCAATCAAAATACCTTACAGAAAGCAACATCAGCTTGCTCGACTATATAGAAAAAGACACCCAGCTTTGGTTTAGAGATGTAGAATTTACCCTCGACATTGTTAAATCCGGCTACAAAAAGGCTGTTGAGCTTTGGAAAGCTTTGCCGGTTAAAGAAAAAGCGGAAAATCAAGACTGGATTGACCCTAAATTTGCCTTTACCGACGAAAAAATGATGGCCGACATGCTGCAGGATTTTCTTCTGGTAGAATTTGGAAAACAATTTTTTTACAAAACAGATCAGGTTTTTCAGTTCGAAACCAAGCCACAGCCATCCTTTAATAAAGACTTTAACCTGCTTATTCACAACATCAAAGAAAATGAAAAGCAAGGCATCCATAACTTCATTTTTAGCTCCTCAACCAAGCAAACCGAACGTTTATACGCCATATTAGACGATATAGATAAAACGGCAAAGTTTACCCCGGTAAACATCCCTTTAAGAGAAGGATTTGTTGACGCGCAACAACATGTGGCCTTTTATACTGACCATCAAATTTTTGATCGTTTTTACAAATACAAGCTCAAAAGAGGCTATCAGCGCAGTCAGGCCATAACTTTAAAAGAACTCAGAGATTTAAAGCCAGGCGATTTTGTGACCCATATAGACCATGGAATAGGTAAATATGCCGGCCTGGAAAAGGTAGAAGTAAACGGAAAAACACAGGAAATGATTCGACTGGTATATGCCGACAACGACCTGCTTTACGTAAACATCAACTCCCTAAACCGCATTGCAAAATACAGCGGAAAAGATGGTACTGCCCCTAAAATGAACAAGCTGGGAACCGAGGCATGGGACAAGCTTAAAAAGACCACTAAAAAAAAAGTTAAAGATATAGCCCGCGACCTGATAAAGCTATACGCCTTAAGAAAATCGCAGGTTGGTACTGCATTCGATCCAGATGGCTACCTGGAAACAGAACTGGAAGCATCTTTCATTTACGAAGATACCCCTGATCAGGAAAAGGCGACAAACGATGTTAAAAAAGACATGGAAGCCCCGCATCCAATGGATAGGCTTGTGTGTGGCGATGTAGGCTTTGGTAAAACAGAGATCGCTATACGTGCGGCCTTTAAAGCCGTTGCAAACGGCAAACAGGCAGCAGTATTGGTGCCTACCACCATTTTGGCCTTACAACACTTTAAAACCTTCTCGGGTCGTTTAAAAGGCTTCCCTTGCAATGTCGACTACATTAACCGTTTTAAAACCAATAAACAGATAAAAGATACGCTTGCAGCTGTTGTTGATGGCAAAGTAGATATCATTATTGGTACCCACCGTTTATTGAGCAAGGATGTAAAATTCAAAGATCTGGGCATCATGATCATCGATGAAGAACAGAAGTTCGGTGTAGCATCGAAAGAAAAACTGAAGGCTTTGAGGGTGAATGTAGATACCCTAACCCTTACCGCCACACCAATTCCGCGTACACTCCATTTTTCGTTAATGGGAGCGAGGGATCTTTCCATCATGAGCACTCCGCCACCAAACAGGCAAGCTGTAAATACAGAATTACACGTTTTTAACGATAAACTGATTCAGGAAGCCGTTCAATTTGAACTTGATCGTGGCGGACAGGTATTCTTTATCCATAACCGCGTAAACGACCTTCCGCAATTGGGCGGTTTAATACAACGCCTGGTTCCAAAAGCACGCATAGGTATTGCCCACGGGCAGCTTGATGGCGACGCGCTTGAGGATGTAATGCTTGATTTTATAAATGGCGAAAAGGATGTATTGGTTGCCACAACAATTATTGAGGCAGGTTTGGATATTCCAAACGCAAACACCATCATCATTAACCATGCACATATGTTTGGGCTAAGCGACCTGCACCAGATGCGTGGCAGGGTAGGTAGGTCCAACAAAAAAGCTTTCTGTTACCTGCTAAGTCCTCCACTTTCTACCTTAACTTCTGAGGCCCGCAAAAGACTTAGTGCCATCGAAGAGTTTTCAGACCTCGGGAGCGGCTTTAACATCGCAATGAGGGATTTGGACATCCGCGGCAGCGGAAACCTGTTAGGAGCGGAGCAAAGTGGCTTTATTGCCGAAATAGGTTTCGAAATGTATCACAAAATACTTGATGAAGCCATACAGGAGCTCAAAGCAGATGAGTTTAAAGGCCTGTTTAAAGATGAGCCGGAACGCCCTTTTGTTACCTTTACACAGATAGATACCGATTTGGAATTATACATTCCAGACGATTATGTAACCAACATTACCGAGCGGTATAATCTATACACCGAGTTGTCTAAAATAGAGAACGAAACCCAGTTAAAAGCATTTGAGCTGAGTTTAAAAGATCGGTTTGGTCCGGTTCCAAAGCCAGTTAAAACCATGCTGAATGTATTGAGATTGCAATGGGTGGCCAAAAAACTGGCTTTTGAAAAAATAACCTTCAAAAAAGGCACTTTACGCGGTTATTTCATAACAGACAAACAATCTTCGTTTTTTGATTCAACAATGTTCAATAAAATATTGCACTTTGCACAAATCCACCCCCGGCTATGTAATTTAAAAGAAGTTAAAGACAGCTTAAGGATTGCCTTTGATAACCTTAACACAGTTGATGAAGCAGTAGAAATGCTCGAAATGGTGGTTAATTAATTTAAAGCGAAATGAATCCGCAAATACTGAAAGATCTGGTTACCATGCAAATGCCATTTGGCAAATATAAAGGACGTATTATATGCGATCTGCCGGAATCTTACCTGATCTGGTTTCATAAAGAAGGTTTTCCTCCCGGGAAACTTGGCGAAATGATTGCAACACTTTATGAGATTAAACTTAACGGCCTGGAGTATTTGCTTCAACCGCTAAAGAACCCCAATCGTTAGTCTCATTTCTCTCCAAAATTCTTGTTTTTTAGCCTATTTTTTTATTTATCGTTATAGTGTTGTAGGGCTCTTGTTTAAGTACAAAATCTTCAAAGTCCATGTTGAGTCCATGTCTACTCCATGTCTAGTCCATGTTTTACCAGAAAAACACGGTGTTAATATGAACTTAACATGCATTCATTATTGATTTTGGTAAAGCAACAATCCAGCCGTTTTCAGACCTGATATTAACCCGGTATTTTTTTAAAATTAATGGAGCAAAAGGTACAAATAGGTATACACCACAGGGGCGGCAATCAAGAGGCCATCAAACCTATCTAAAAGGCCACCGTGTCCCGGTAAGAAAGTACCTGAATCCTTTACATTAAGGCTTCGTTTCAGCATTGATTCTACAAGATCTCCAAGTGTGCCAAAGCTTGCTATTAAAAGTGCCATTCCGGCCCAAACCCAGCTGCTTATTTCTGTAAATTGTAAAGATATAAGGTAAGATGCGAGCACGCTGGTAAACATTCCTCCAAAGAAACCCTCCCATGATTTTTTTGGCGAATGACGCTCAAAAAGTCGTGTTTTACCGAATTTCATTCCAAACAGGTAAGCGCCTGTATCATTGGCCCATAGCATCAGTAAAAAGGACAATGGTAAATGAAAGCTATATTCAGCACTGCTGGCCAAAAAACCAAGTGAATAAAAGAAACAAAATGGGGTTGTTACATATACAAACCCCACAAAAGTATAGGATATATTGGCAAAGGGTATTTTATCTTTTTTATAGAGTTCGCTGATGAATACCGAAAATAAAAGTGGTACTAAAAGCAACAGGTACTTGGTTTCAAATTGCAGATAATGGTATCCTGCGGTCATTAAAAATACTAGTGTGGCAGCAAAAAGTGCAATATTTCGGTGTGGTCTTATTCCTGCTGTTTTGATCAGTTTAAAGAATTCAAATAGCGCAGCAAGACTTAAAAGCAGGTAAAAAAAGGTAAAGGTATAGCCACCTAAAAAGATGGATCCCAACATCACTATGGTAAAAAAGAACGCAGTTATTGCTCTGGTTTTCATTAAATATTGTTTTCTAAAATGTATTCCTTCGCTTTTTCGGAGTCATCTGGATGTACAAGGACTGTTAAGATGCCAAAAGTTTTGTAAGATGAATCTTGTTTGTTTAATACTACAGCATCGATATCAATTGCCTCTAATCCTTGTTTAAGAATCTCAGCCTTAAATTGATCTTCTGTTTCATAAACCTTAATCCAATTGCTGCTCATAAGTTTTTGATGTTTTATTTTTAAAAAATTGGAATACAAAAATCGTTAAAATGAAACTGATCAGGTATCCATACCAGACAAAATGACTTGTGTTGTCTGCTTCAGACAAAGGTATATTGTTTTTTTGCATATACCATGCTACACATACTGCATAAGCATTATTTAAAAAATGGGCTAACATTGAGTACCATAAATTACCACTCCAATAATAGATATATCCGAAGCCGGCACCCAATAAGAAACGTGGTAAAAAGCCATAAAACTGTAAATGTATAGCACTGAAAAGGAAGGCTGAAGTCCAAATTGCGACATGCGGGTTTTTAAAAATTCTTAAGAATGAGCGCTGTACAGCCCCTCTAAACATCAATTCCTCTGCTATGCCTGGTAATAATGCAATTAACAAAAGATTAACTACAAGCTCGCTGATGTGCTTCATTTTTAATAGGAGCAGGGTGGTTTGCATGGCCTGGTCTTCTTTTTCTCTCATCCAGGTTTCGATCCATTTCAAGTAATMGGGAAGTACCATTTTTTGATTAATCATGGCCGTCCACTCCATAACGGGCATAGAAACTATCATAATTAATAAAACGATGAGCAAAAGGTTCGGTTCTGGCTTTTTAAACCCGTAGAATACATTTATTTTCCTTCTTTCTGTTAAGGCCAGGAATAATGGCGGGGCCAAAAACATTCCGACAGAAGTAGCGGCCAGCAAAATTTGTAATGCAGGACGATATTTCTCTTCAGCACCAGAAAGTATTGCAGGATCGGTAAGCGATCCTAGTCCATATATGGCAACTATAATTATGAGCGCAATAATAGAAAAAGCAAAAAGGCCTGCTATTATGTATCCAATGAGCATAAGTAGCTGCGTATAAGGACTCTCCTTTTCGTTTTGTTTGTAAACAAAGCGGGGTAGATATGATGTATACCGAATTTATTTCGTCGGAAGGATTAATAAGGGATGCTGCAAAAAGCAGGGCTAAACTTGATATTTTTGAATATGAGCGCCCTATTGGCATACAGATATTTGGAAGTGAGATTGATCATATGAGAGAGGCTACCGAAATTGCTACGCTGGCCAATCCTGATCTGATGGATATCAATTACGGCTGCCCCGTTAAGAACGTTGCTTGCAGGGGCGCGGGTGCTAGTTTGCTGCAGGATATTGACAAAATGGTTAAGATGACCGAGGCTGTTGTAAAAGCTACACATTTGCCTGTAACGGTTAAAACCAGACTTGGATGGGACGATAATACCAAGAATGTAGAAGAAGTTGCAGAAAGATTACAAGATATTGGTATCCAAGCGTTAACAATTCATGGAAGAACCAGAGCTCAGCTGTATAAAGGCGAGGCAGACTGGACACTGATAAGAGAGATTAAACGTAATCCACGCATAAAAATTCCAATTTTTGGTAACGGTGATGTAGATAGCATACAAAAAGCGGCAGACTGGAGACTGGAATACGAGATTGACGGCATCATGATTGGCAGGGCTGCTATTGGATATCCATGGATATTCAGGGAAATAAGACACTTTTTTAACACAGGCGAAATTTTAGCCGGACCAAGTGTTGAAGAGCGTGTAACAGTATGCAGAACGCATTTTGAGAAATCAATTGCATGGAAAGGACCTAAAGTTGGTGTATTCGAAATGAGACGCCATTATGCAAACTACTTTAAAGGTTTGCCAGACTTTAAACCTTATAGAATGTTACTTGTCAAAGAGGATAACATAGAAACAATACATAGTATCCTGGACGAAGTGGCAGATAAGTATCATAACATTCTCCCGGTTGGGGAAATGGCGTGATTTTTGAAAAACATTTAAAAAATAAAATTGTAATGGTTACAGCAATAACAGATGGTGTTAAAATTTCGGTAGAAACCGTGTATCAGGATGAATATTCTAATCCAGCAAATGATCACTATGTATTTGCCTACCGCATCAATATAGAAAACCTTTCAGATTACGCTATACAGCTTAAAAGACGTCAATGGTTCATTTTTGATTCCAGCGGTGTTCAAAGAGAAGTAGAAGGCGAAGGAGTTATTGGTTTACAGCCTGTAATTGAACCTGGAGAAAGCCATTCTTACGTATCTGGTTGTAACTTAACAACTGATATGGGTACCATGAACGGCAGCTATTTAATGAGCCGTCTGTTTGACGATACTGAATTTACAGTTGATATTCCTAAATTTAGCTTAATAGCTTCTTACAGATTAAACTAACCTTTTTGCCTTCCAAATAATATGGAAAGGTAATAGATAAGATTAGTCATGGCACCTAACGCGGCTACAACATAAGTCATGGCCGCCCACCAAAGTGCATCTTTAGCCTGTGTATTTTCTTCTGCTGTATACAGTATCTCTTTATTGTTTTTTAGCCATATAAGCGCTCTTCTGCTGGCATCAAACTCTACCGGTAGGGTAATTATACTAAAAATAGTTATTAGTGTTAATCCAACTACTCCAATTGTTAAAACAACAGGGTTAAAAGTAAATGCAATTAATAAAACGCCCAGAATTAATACCCATTGTAAAAGTTTTGAAGTTAGGCTTACCAAAGGCACCATATTGGTTCTAAGATTTAACCAGCTATATGATTTAGCCTGTTGTAAGGCATGCCCGCACTCATGAGCAGCTACTGCTGCTGCTGCAACACTCCGCCCATAATAGACATCTGTACTTAAATTAACTGTTTTATCTGAAGGATTATAATGATCTGATAATTGTCCATCGGTACTCATCACCCTTACATCAAATATCCCATTGTCGTGCAGCATTTTCTCTGCAACCTCTTTTCCCGAAAATCCCGAATTCAAGTGCATTTCAGCATATTTTGAAAACTTATTTCTAAATCTCCATTGTACAAACATGCTTAATATTAGAACCGGGATTATTAAAATCAAATAAATTCCCATTTTTTTAGTTTTGCAATCTCATTAGGTTTTAATCAAAAAGCGTTCCCAATTTATCTGATAATCAAAAAATAACATAATTTTATATTATGTCGGCATTGATTTCTTATTGGGAAAAACAGCACTTTTTTAATTATGATATTATTATCATAGGAAGCGGAATTGTGGGTTTGAACGCTGCAATTAGTTTAAAAAAAGAAATACCACATTTAAGTATAGCTGTATTAGAAAGGGGGTTCTTACCCTCGGGAGCGAGCACAAAGAATGCTGGCTTTGCTTGTTTCGGCAGTATTTCTGAATTAATAGAACAGGAGAAAATTATAGGAACCGACGGTTTATACAATTTAATTGATAAACGCTGGAATGGCCTCCTAAAGCTCAGAAAGCTATTGGGAGACAGTTCAATATCTTATGAAAATTATGGCGGTTATGAATTATTTAAGCCGTTAGAAAATGAATTATCTTCATTGTGTGTCTCCAAAATTGGCCATTATAACCATATTTTGAAGGAAATATCGGGCAAGCAGGAGGTTTTTAAAACTGCAGCAAGTAAAATTTCTGAGTTTGGTTTTAAAGATGTGAGCATCCTTTTAGAAAATAGTTTGGAGGCACAAATAGATACCGGGAAAATGATGCAGTGTTTGCTTAATAAAGCAGCATCACAAGGGATAAGTATTTTTAATTCCTGTACAGTCACTGCGCTAAAAGAAGAAGGCGATGAACAAGTCATTTTAACCCCAGACGGAAATTTTAGATGTAAAAAGGTATTGATCTGTACGAATGCATTTGTAAAGGAGCTATTGCCTTCTTTAGATGTAATTCCCGGACGTGGTCAGGTGATCATTACAAAACCAATAAAGAACTTAAAAATAAAGGGTACTTTTCATTACGATAAAGGGTATTATTATTTTAGAAATATATATGGCAGGCTTCTTTTAGGAGGCGGAAGAAACCTTGATTTTAAAGCTGAGGAAACCACTGAATTTGGAACCACCGAGTTGGTACAGAATGCGCTAATAAAATTGTTATCGGATGTAATTTTACCTGAAACACCTTTTGAAATAGAGCAAACCTGGAGCGGAATTATGGCATTTGGGTCTACTATAAATCCTATAATTAAAGAAGTAAAACCCAATGTTTTCTGTGCTGTTAGGTGTAATGGAATGGGAATTGCAATGGGCACTCAAACCGGAGAAGATGCCGCCCGGCTTGTTATAGATTCACTATAACCTAATCAATAAAATACTATTTATTTTTGCAATTTAAAGTTATTATGGTCACATTTGATAACAATATTAGTATGGAAATAGCAGGAATAGTTTTATTAGTTATCATTTTAGCCTCACTTATTTTTTTATTGTTTAAGAAACCGGCGGCTAATCAAAATCATATTGCTCTTTTGGAGTTAAAGGAATTGGAACATCAAAAATCGATGAATTGGTTAAAGGATGAAAAATTGAAACTGGAAGATGAATTGAATGATCTTCGCCTCAATTATATGAATGAGCGCAGTAAGGTAATAAAAGCTGAAGAATCGCTAATTGCACAACGTKAAAGGCAGATTGAGCAGGATAAATATATTGCGGAACTACAACAAAGATTTAAGTTGGAATTTGAAAATATAGCCAATAAAGTGCTCGAAGAAAAGACAGCAAGGTTTACAGAACAAAACAAGACTAATCTTGATATTATTCTAAAT
>NZ_JBFTIZ010000134.1:10214-21795 GCF_056395165.1 Pedobacter sp. 10L46_2 | reverse complement strand
GGTATAGCCTTTGCAACGCCTTTCTTTGTAATATTCGGTTCATGGAGCGATAAGGTGGGTCGAAAGTGGATTATGCTGACAGGGATGTTGCTGGGGATTATCTTTTACCGGCCAATATATCAGATATTCCTTGATGATACAGATGTAACCAAGATCGAGCAGAAAGATATTAAAGAAATTTCCAATCCTGCGGTAACAAAAACCTTGATTGAGAATACTTCAGATAGTTTAATTACCACCGCATCTCAGGTTACTTTATTAAGTGGAGCGTCGTTTACAAAAATACAGGCGCATACTAAATACGCTGATTTAAGTAAGCCTGAAAGTATTTCGCCTGATGCTTTTAAGGATAAAAAGCTTTCTACTCCTGTTTTCTGGAAATTTGTGTTCCTTATTTTCTTTCAGATTTTGCTGGTAACAATGGTATATGGTCCTATCGCTGCATTTTTAGTAGAGTTGTTCCCAACCAAAATAAGATATACATCCATGTCGCTGCCATACCACGTGGGTAATGGCGTATTTGGGGGGTTGGTGCCGTTTATTGCAACGCTTATAGCTAGTTTCTCGGGTTCTACGCCATTATCTGGCTTGTGGTATCCAATTGGAATAGCCGCATTAAGTTTTATTATAGGGGCGATTTATTTATCGAATAAAAAGCCGGACCATGGCGAGGCTGATCATTAATCAATTAAAAGAGAAATTACCATGAACGGATTAAAAAAAGCATTAGGAATATTCTGGATCTTACTAGGTCCGGCATCTATCATATTTATGTTTATACAGGCTATTGAAAAAGTAGGCCTTGCCCCAGAAGGAGTGGCAAAAACAAACACAGCTTTACAGTGGGGTATTATCCTGTTTATTTTTATCCCCATCAGTGCAGGGCTTGTTGTTTTCGGCTACTATGCCCTAAAAGGGGAGTACGATAAACTTCCGGAAGATTAGTCTACAATACCCTTAAGAGCAAGCCTTTTAAATACTCACCTTCTGGAAAAGAAATGCGCACAGGATGATCTTCGGGCTGACTAAACTGCTTAATGATTTGCACTTCCTTACCTGCATCTAATGCTGCCCAGGCGATAATCTGTTTAAAAGTTTCAAGATCTACTGCACCAGAGCACGAGAAAGTAGCAAGGATACCACCGCTTTCAAGCAGAAGCATGCCAAGTCTGTTTAAGTCTTTATAGGCACGTGCAGCTCTGTCTAATGCAGAACGTGATGGTGCATATTTTGGTGGATCAAGTACTAAAACATCAAATTTCTTACCCTCTTCTTTAAATACACGCAGTTGCTTGTTTACGTCGGATTGGATGCTGGTTTGTTTATCCTGCGAAAGTCCGTTAAGCGTAAGATTGTGCTGCAGTGTTTCTATGGCAAGAGCAGAGCTGTCTACACTGGTTACATGAGATGCACCTTGTTTTAAGCTGTTTAATGAAAAACCACCGCTATAACAGAAACAATCCAATACCGTTTTGTCCTTAGTATATTCCGCAAGAATTAATCTGTTGTCTCGCTGATCGCAATAGAAGCCTGACTTTTGCCCATCCGCAATATTGATGTGGTAAACAACTCCATTTTCCTTCACTTCAATAAACTCGGGAGGTGTCTCTCCCCATAACAACCCTTGTGTAACCTCCAGGTTTTCGTGTTTACGTGCTCCGGCATCGCTTTTATCAAATATTCCGATGGGGTTTAACTCTTCCCTTAAAATATCGATGATATCATCTTTTACTGTTTCTATACCTGCACTTAAAATCTGCAAGGAAAGGAAATCAGCATATTTGTCTACAATTAAGCCCGGTAAAAAATCAGCCTCACTAAATACAAGCCTGCAGGTATTGGTATTCTCACTTAATACGTGTTTGCGGGACGCAATTGCGCTTTTAAGCTTTTGCTGATACCAGGCTTTGTTTACTTCGGTATTTTGGTCCCATTCTAGCAGGCGCAATGCCACTCTGGATTGGTCGTTGTAATAGGCATAAGCCAGAAACTCTTTCTCTGCCGACCATACTGATACAATCTCGCCATTTAAAGGCTTACCTTTAACTTTATCAAGTGCACCGGAAAAAATCCAGGGGTGGCGAAGTACGGCAGCTTTTTCTTTGCCTTTTTTGAGTATTACATCGATCATGGCACAAAGATAAAAAAAAGGGGGGCTAGCAGCTACTTTTCTTTGCTTAATGCCATTTTTATAGCTAACGAAGCCAAAACACTTGCCATAAACCATTTCTGGATTTTTACCCAGCCCGGGCTTTTTGAAAAGAACAGCGCGACTTTTGAGGGTGGTTAATACCCCGATTTTGAACAATTTGGCTGGTTTGTCATTAGCCAGGTCTTGTCTGACTTCAAAAAGACTTTTTCCGTTTGGCTTAATTGCCTGATAGGCCAGGTACAACAGATATAGTACCCCCAGTGTTTTAATGGTAGTGTATACAAAAGGGACGGCAAAGAGTACAGCTGTTAGACCTGCAGAAACCATAACAATGTGAAAGAGAAAACCAGATATGATTCCTGCCAGTGAAATTAACCCCGATCGTTGTCCCTGGGTAATGGAACGGGATATTAAATAGATCATATTTGGACCGGGGCTGATCACAAGGATCAACGCGGCCAGGGCAAAATAGGAAATCTCTTTAAACGGTATCATTGGGGTTGGAATTGTTATGTTAAGGGGCCTTGCTTTACAAATATATGCAGAAGAGCAGAGATATGATAGGCAGTATTGCCGAGAAGTTGTAATTTTATCGCATGGAAGAAATAACCTGGAATGATTTTGAAAAAGTAGAACTTCGGGCAGGAACTATTCTTGAAGTCTTTGATTTTCCGGAGGCGAGGAAGCCAGCTTATAAAGTAAAGGTAGATTTTGGCGCGCTTGGAATCAGAATGAGTAGTGCCCAGATTACAGCACATTATACTAAAGAAGAGTTGGTTGGTAAACAAATAGTAGGAGTGGTTAATTTTCCTAAAAAACAGATAGGGAAATTTATGTCAGAGTTCTTGGTAACAGGCTTTGCTGACGAAAATGGAGATATTGTATTAACAGCCCTAAATGGTAAAGTGCCTAATGGCAGTAAATTGTGCTAAATGAGTTATTATAATTTTTCAGAAGAAGAGAACCCTGCCGCAGAAGACGAGCATTACATGCTTTTAGCGCTTCAGGAAGCTCAAAAAGCATTTGACGCAGAAGAAATCCCAATTGGAGCAATAGTGGTATGTAAGGGCAGGATAGTGGGGCGCGGGCATAATTTAACCGAACAGTTAAATGACGTAACTGCACATGCAGAAATGCAGGCATTTACAGCAGCTTCGCAAACTCTTGGTGGCAAATATTTAAAAGATTGCACCCTGTATGTAACCGTTGAGCCTTGTGTAATGTGCGCAGGCGCAAGCTATTGGGCACAAATAGGTCGCATCGTTTACGGTGCCCCGGAACCAAAAAGAGGTTTTACGACCAAAGGAGCATCTTTATTGCATCCAAAAACAATTCTGCAAGGAAATGTTTTGGCCATGCAATGCGGAAATCTGATGAAACGGTTTTTTATAAATAAAAGGGGTTAATATTGACAAATAATTGAACAAAACTTAACCTCCGAATGTTATATTTGCTCAGTTGAATTGTTTTCTGGTGTTTAATCCTAAACTTTTGAAACACAATTGAACCAGGATTGTCCGAAAATATTTTTTAAACTTAAATCATAAATAATATGGCTTTTGAATTACCTGCGTTACCATACGCAACAGATGCATTAGAACCGCATATCGATAAACAAACTATGGAAATTCACCATGGTAAACATCACCAGGCTTACGTTACCAACTTAAATAAAGCTTTAGAAGGCAAGCCGGAAGCTAGCCAAAGCATCGAAGAAATCGTTAAAAACATTTCTAAATTTCCTGCTGCTGTTAGAAACAATGGCGGCGGTCATTATAACCACTCTTTATTCTGGGAAGTTATTGGTCCAAATAAAGGCGGCGAGCCTAAAGGTGAATTAGCTGAAGCAATCAATGCAGCTTTTGGATCTTTCGCTGATTTCAAAACTAAATTTGCTGAAGCAGGTGCAACCCGTTTTGGTTCAGGATGGGCTTGGTTAAGCGTTGGTGCTGATAAAAAATTAGTAGTTTCTTCTACTCCTAATCAAGATAATCCATTAATGGATATCGCTGAAGTAAAAGGTTCACCAATTTTAGGTATGGATGTTTGGGAACACGCTTACTACTTAAAATATCAAAACAGACGTCCTGATTATATTGCAGCTTTCTGGAATGTAGTTAATTGGGATGCTGTTGCAGAACGTTTCAAAAAAGCATAATTTACATAAACTTCCGTCAGACGGAAACTATATAAAAGGCCCCGATGCGAATCATAGGGGCCTTTTTTGATTTGCGTTATCTGAACAAATGAACAGTCTATTAAAATATATTCATTCGCTAACGGCGTTTTCTGATAAAAGCTGGGAATTGCTTCAACCTGCGTTAAACAAAAAAGAGTTGAAGAAAAATGAGTTCCTATTAAAAGAGGGACAGGTCTGTAATTCACTATTTTATATAGATGATGGTTATTGTAAAAGCTATTATGAAATTGATGGAGTTGTAAAAAACACAGGGTTTTTCTTTGAAAATGATATTGCAACAAACGTCAACAGTTTTGGCAATGGGCTGAAATCTGAATTTAATATCATCGCCTGTGAGCCATTAACAGTAGTCGTTTTTGATAAGAATAAATTGTTTCAGGCTGCAAAACAGGCGATTGAAATAGAGACTTTAGGGCGTAATTGCATCCGCTTGTTTGCCTCTAAACAGGAAGAATTTGCAAACCTATTTAAGATCTATTCGGCTCAGGAACGCCTGGAATATATAGAAACCAAACATCCTGAAATCCTGCAAAGGGTCTCACTATCTCAATTGGCTTCATTTCTTGGTGTTTCAAGGGAAACCTTAAGCAGAATACGCAAAAGAAGAACTCTTTCGTGATTTTGTGACGATTGTCACAGGTCATTAGCCTTTTCATTTATCAACTTTGTAGTAATAGGCTTTTATAAAAGAAACATCATGGAATTACTTAAGAAAATTGATAAAAACACCAATGTTTTGACTTGGTTTGAAATCCCAGTAGTAGATACTGAAAGAGCAAAGACTTTTTATGAAACCATTTTAGACATTGAAATGGTTAAAAGAGCAGATGGGCACGACGAAGCCGTTTTCTTTCCGTTTGATCCTAATGTTGTTCAGGCAACATCAGGGAGAGTTACAGGAGTATTGTCAAAAACAGAGAGAAACAGCCCATCTGGTAACGGGACGATAGTTTACATTAATGCGAGTCCAAGCATTCAAACTGTTCTTGACAAAGTGGAACAGGCAGGAGGAAAAATTATTGCTCCCAAAACACTAATTCCCGCGGGATATATAGCAATTATTATTGACTCAGAAGGAAACAAAGTCGGACTTCATGCAGAAAAGTAAAGGGTGTAAGTTAGTGAAGTAGGGATGTAAGTTATATCCCTACAATATCCTTTTTCTTTTTCTGGCGCATTGTTTTTGGTATAACTGCCAAAATCTCTTCTCTCAACGCATTAAGCATTCTTTTTTTTATGAAATTTTTATGGGTAACAAGGCTGATCTCACGGACAGGTTCAGGAGATTTAAAATACCTTACCTTGCTTAGCTGCTTGTTGCTTAACTCTTCTAGTGCAAGCTCTGGCAGCAGAGTGGCGCCATTATTCATATCTACCATGCGGATAAGCGTTTCGACACTTCCTGTATTATAGGTAAGCCCTTGCAGACGATTTTGCTTGGTTGATCTGCAGATGTTTAATACCTGCGACCGCATACAATGTCCCTCGTTTAACAACCAGATATTTTCATCCTCCAGGTCATCGGCATCTATGGTTTTCTTTTTATAAAGTTTACTGTTTTTGCTGATGTAAGTAACAAAGTTTTCGTAATACAATGGAGCTTCTTCTACTGCGCCGTCTCCAAGTGGAGTGGCCAATATTCCGCAATCCAGTATTCCTGTTTTTAAATGATGAATGATATCTTCTGTAGTATATTCCCAAATCAGAAGTTTTAGATCGGGATATTTTTCCATCATTGCAGCGATTACTCTTGGTAACAGATAAGGGGCTACTGTGGGTATAATACCTACTTTAAGTTCACCAACAACATCTTGCTGCTGGCTACTAATAATCTCTTTAATTTTGTGGCTTTCCTGAAGAACGAGGCGAGCCTGTTCAATAATCTGCGCACCTATTTCTGTCGGAATTATGGGTTGTTTACTTCGATCAAAGATTTTTACATTTAGCATTTCTTCAAGCTTTTGTACCTGCATACTGAGGGTGGGCTGGGTAACAAAACACTTTTCGGCAGCGCCTACAAAACTTCTGTAAGTATCTACCGCTACAATGTATTCTAGTTGAACTAAGGTCATATAGCTAAAGTTTATTCTCTTTAGCAAAGATATCAATTTTAACTATGCTTAGCTAAAAAATCCTGATAAGCCAGTTTAATTCCTTCTTCAAGTTCTATCTCATGCTTCCATCCGAGTGAATGTAATTTAGAAACATCCATTAATTTGCGTGGGGTTCCGTCTGGTTTGCTACTATCAAAGGTTAGTTCTCCTTTAAATCCAACAATGCGTTTAATTAATAATGCAAGGTCTTTTATCGTCAGGTCTTTTCCTGTTCCAACATTTACAAAACCAGGCTCATTGTATTCTTGCATTAAGAAATAACAGGCATTGGCCAGATCATCAGCAAATAAAAATTCTCGCATTGGAGCTCCGGATCCCCAGATGATAACTTCTGGTGTGCCATTAACTTTGGCTTCGTGAAATTTCCGAATTAAAGCAGGGAGGACATGTGAGTTTTGTGGGTGATAGTTATCGTTATACCCGTACAAATTGGTGGGCATTACCGAAATAAAATCACAGCCATATTGTGACCGGTAAGCGTCGGCCATTTTTATACCTGCAATTTTAGCAATAGCATAAGGTTCGTTGGTTTCTTCTAGTAACCCTGTAAGCAGGTAGTCTTCTTTTAATGGCTGTGGTGCAAGCTTAGGGTAAATGCAACTTGAACCTAAAAACATCAGCTTCTTTACAGCTGTTTTATATGATTGGTGGATAACGTTATTTTGGATACAAAGGTTTTCGTAAAGGAAATCTGCGCGGTAAGTATTGTTGGCAATAATACCGCCTACTTTGGCAGCTGCCAGGAATACGTACTCAGGTTTTTCTGATTCAAAAAAATCGGTTACAGCCTGCTGATTGCGCAAGTCTAATTCTGCTGAAGTTCTGATGATTAAATTTGTGAAACCTTCTTTGATCAGCTTACGATAAATTGCGGAGCCAACCATACCACGGTGACCAGCTACATATATTTTTGCGTTCTTTTCCAATTTGCTTTTAATGATTATTACAAAAGTACAAAATCCTGTTGGCATCGATAGAGGTTAGAATTGGAAATGCAGAAAGCCTTGCTAATGCGAGGTCCTGAAATAAATTCAGGATGACGGAATATATGAAATAACTATTTGTTTAAGTTTGCATAAAAATAATTTTAGTAGTGGGTAAAGATAAGTTAAGAAAATTTGCGGAAATAGATACCTTTCCTAATGTTTATCAGCTTGATGCAGGTAAAGAATTAAAAGGTAAATGGGCGTCTCAGCATTTTAAAAATAGCAATCCTGTTGTTTTAGAACTCGCGTGCGGTAAGGGCGAATACTCTGTTGGATTGGCAAAGATGTTTCCTGAGAAAAATTTTATTGGTGTTGACCTTAAGGGAAACAGGATTTGGCGTGGCGCACGTACTGGCATGGACGAGGGAATATCAAATCTAGCTTTTTTGAGGATTCAGATTGAAGATATTGTGGAGTTCTTTGGCGAACATGAAGTAGACGAAATATGGATAACTTTCCCTGATCCGCAACCACAGGATAGTCGTGAGAAAAAACGCTTAACGTTTCCAGGGTTTTTAGATAAGTACAGAACTTTTTTAAAACCGGGAGGTAAAATAAACTTGAAAACTGACAACGACGGTTTGTATCTTTATACTGTGGAGAAAGTTCAGGAGCTAGGGTTAGTTTGCCATAAAAATACGGATCAATTGTATAAATCAGAGTATGCAGATGCAGTTTTAGCTATTAAAACGCATTACGAAAGGATTTATCTGAAACATGATAAGAATATAAATTACATCCAGTTCTCTTTTGATTAGTTTAGAACTGAATATAAATTGATTAGATGGAACAATCATTTTATGACCAGGTTTTTGAGTTAGTGAGGTTAATACCTAAAGGAAGGGTAACCTCTTATGGAGCCATAGCTAAAAGTCTAGGCGCAGGCGGTTCGGCCCRAATGGTGGGATACGCAATGAGTAATGCACATTTGGCCCATCCGGAAATACCTGCTCACAGGGTGGTTAACAGCAGTGGGTTGCTCACTGGTAAATTCCATTTCTCTGAGCCCGATCTGATGCAGGAAATGCTGGAGAAAGAAGGAGTAGTAGTTAAAAATGATAAAATCCAGAATTTTAGACAGCATTTCTGGGATCCTCTGGTTGAATTGTAGCCTTAAAATAAAAACTTTGATGAACGGGCACGTGGAATTAATTTTAATATAATGGGACAATTAGTAGAAGAGTTTAATGACTATCGTTCTAAAATGAATGACAGGATTATGGAAACCGCAAATACAAACATAAAGCGGTTTTTTGCTTTAGATACAACCACATATGCGGAAGGAGCATTAAATGTAAAAACTAAAGAGATGCTTGGTCTTGTGGCGTCAATGGTTTTGCGTTGTGATGATTGCATAAAATATCACCTGGAAAAATGTTACGATGAAGGAGTAACCAATGAGGAGATCAACGAAGTATTTATGATCGCTAATTTAGTTGGGGGCTCTATTGTAATTCCTCATTACAGAAGGGCAGTTGAATATTGGGATGAACTTAGTCTTTAAATAATGGCAGAAATAGTTAGATGTGGTTGGTGTGGAACTGATCCTTTGTATGTGAAATATCATGATGAAGAATGGGGAAAGCCTGTTTACGACGATAAAACATTATTCGAATTTCTAATTCTTGAAGGTGCCCAGGCCGGATTAAGCTGGATCACTATTCTAAGAAGAAGAGATGGGTATCGACAAGCCTTTGCGGACTTTGATGTAGAAAAAGTTGCCGCATTTGTCGAGGCGGATGTGGAAAGGTTAATGAATGATGCCGGTATTATTAGAAACAGATTGAAAATTAATGCAGCAATAAACAACGCAAAGCTTTTCATAGGCATACAAAAGGAATTTGGTTCATTCGCCGACTATATGTGGGGCTTTTTGCCAAATAAGAAACCCATTCTGAATAGGGTTAAGTCTTTAGGAGATGTGCCTCCAAGAACAGAGATATCAGATTTAATTAGCAAGGACATGAAGAAGAGAGGGTTTAAATTTTTTGGAACCACAATCTGTTATGCCCATATGCAGGCTACGGGTATGGTAAATGACCATGTTGAAGGCTGTATAAGCCGATAATTTAGAGATTATTTTTTCTGCATATCGTTATATGCTGCAACAAAAGCTTTTATGAGTTTGGCATCAAAAGCTTCTGTTGCCTTTATACGTTCAGCAAGATCTTCATCGTTGGTAAGTTTTTGAAGCAGAATACTTTTAATCAGGTCTGTTTTTCCCGATGAATTGCCATCAGCAGGGATTTCCTGCATTGGTCCTGTTCCAAATTTTTCAATAAAATAGGCTGTCGGGAGGTTACGATTAGTTTGCTCAGCATCGTTTCTTCTGCCTCCTCCAAATGAAATACCAACACCGCCACCTACTCCTCCAAAACCACCGGTTCCTGTGCCAATACCAACAGATGGCCTGATTCGTGCTCTTTTTGGCTGCGGTTGTTCAATACTTGTGGCGCCACCAATTGCATATAAATTTACTGCGCCCTGTTCTATAATTTTAAAAAACCGATGCTCCATTTTCTTTTTAATTACAATGGGCTTGCTAACATAGGTTTCCCCATTCCATAAAAACTCTTTAATGTCGCTGGCTTTATACTGAACGAGGGTCTCGTCGTCGTTTTTAAGAATAACTGTCGAAAAATTGGTGCCCTGTATGGTTCCTCTTACAAAATCTCCAGAGGCAATGACTACTGCATCTTGTGCTGATGAGCGTAATGCGATTACCAAAAGCGTCGTTAATAAGGCGAAGGTTTTAATTGCTCTTTTCATAATTACTCAAATAACGGAATTTCTTTTGTGTTTGTTATCTAATCCGATCTCTATTATTAACTTTGAGATATGTTGAAAGTAGTAACTTTCACGATCATTAAACGAATCAGATACCAATGAAAAAACTTTTCCTTCTTGATGGCATGGCGCTTATTTACCGGGCCCATTTTGCACTGAGTAAAAACCCAAGGTTTACTTCTACAGGAGTTAACACTTCGGCAGTTATGGGCTTTACAAATACTTTACTGGAAGTACTTAAAAAGGAAAAACCAACACATATAGCGGTTGTATTTGATACTGAAGCACCTACTGAAAGGCATACCGATTTTGAAGCCTATAAGGCTCACAGAGAAGCAATGCCAGAGGATTTATCGGCCGCACTTCCATATATTTTTAAGCTGATAGAAGGGTTTAATATTCCAGTAATTACAAAGGATGGATTTGAGGCGGATGACATTATTGGAACTTTGGCAAAAGAGGCTGAGAAAGCCGGATTTCAGGTGTATTGTATGACGCCGGATAAAGACTTTGCACAATTGGTATCTGAAAACATCTTTATCTATAAGCCTGCGAGAATGGGTAATGAGATGGAGATTTTAGGTGTAAAAGAAGTACTGGCTAAGTGGGAGATCGAAAATGTTGAACAGGTAATTGATATTCTTGGTTTATGGGGCGATGCGGTTGATAATATTCCCGGAATTCCGGGAATTGGAGAAAAAACTGCGAAATTATTGATTAAACAATATGGTTCTATAGAGAACATTATTGCAAATTCACACGAACTTAAAGGAAAACAGCGTGAAAATGTGGAGACCTACGCCGAACAGGGGATGATCTCTAAGAAATTAGCCACCATTATACTTAATGTTCCCGTTCCATTTGATGAAAAGGCCTTAGAGCTTGAAGAACCTAGCAGAGAATTATTGGAGCCGTTGTTTGCGGAGTTGGAGTTCAGAACAATTGGTAAGCGCGTTTTTGGTGATGGGTTTAATGTAGCCGAAGGTAAAACAGGGGGATCACAACAAATTGATCTTTTTGGTAATGTGGCAGATCAAGTTGAGGTAAAAACTAAAACTACTATAGTTATTTCGGAAGTATTTGAACAAGCCGTTGCCGCTAAAACAATTGAAAATACGGAACATAATTATAAATTAATAGATACTCCGGAATTGCGTAAGGAGCTTGTGGACTTCCTTTTAAAGCAGGAAAGCATCTCATTTGACACAGAAACAACAGGAACGGATGCCAACCTTGCAGATCTGGTGGGAATCTCGTTTAGTATAACGCCAGGGGAAGGATATTATATCCCTGTACCGGCAGAAAGAGCAGAAGCCCAGGTAATTGTTGATGAGTTTAGGCC
>NZ_JBFTIZ010000134.1:0-10163 GCF_056395165.1 Pedobacter sp. 10L46_2 | reverse complement strand
GTTTAGGCCTGTTCTTGAAAATGAAAATATAGCCAAAATAGGACAGAATATTAAATATGATATGCTTGTATTTAAATGGTATGGTGTATCTGTAAAAGGAAAGCTATTTGATACCATGCTTGCACATTATTTGATTGATCCGGACACACGACATAACATGGATGTGCTGGCCGAGAATTATTTGAGCTATTCGCCCATTTCAATAACTAAGCTTATTGGTGCCAAAGGAAAGGGGCAAGGGAATATGCGGGATGTTCCAGTTGAGCAGGTGGTAGATTATGCGGCTGAAGATGCCGATATAACCTTGCAGCTTGCCAACGTGTTTAAGCCAATGCTTAAACAGCTTAATGCAGAACAGCTTGCCACTGATGTTGAAAATCCTTTGATCTATGTGCTTGCGGATATTGAAAAAGAGGGGGTTAGAATAGATATGGACACCTTGATTAACTATTCTAAAGAGCTTGAGCTAGACATCAGAAGGTTTGAGCAGAATGTTTATGATAAGTGTGGTATTAAGTTTAATCTGGCCTCACCAAAACAACTGGGAGAGGTTCTTTTCGATAAACTACAGTTAGATCCTAAAGCAAAAAAAACAAAGACAGGTCAGTACCAAACCGGTGAGGATGTGTTATTGGCCCTCGCTCATAAAAGTGACATCGTTCAGGATATTTTAGATTTCAGACAGCTGCAAAAATTAAAGTCTACTTATGTTGATGCCTTGCCTTTACTAGTTAACCCAAGGACTGGTCGCGTTCACACTTCATATAATCAGGCTGTTGCCGCAACAGGAAGGTTAAGTTCTAATAACCCGAATCTGCAGAACATTCCAATCCGTACGGAAAGGGGTAGAGAGGTGCGCAAAGCATTTATTGCTAGAGATGCAGATCACGTGCTGCTTTCTGCGGATTATTCTCAGATTGAGCTTCGCATTATCGCTGAGATCAGTAAAGAAGAAAACATGCTGGATGCCTTTAGTAAGGGTATCGATATTCATACCGCAACAGCAGCAAAGGTATATGGCATTTCAATTGAAGAGGTTGATTCTACCCAAAGAAGGAATGCAAAAGCGGTAAACTTTGGGATTATCTATGGCCAATCTGCTTTTGGCTTGTCGCAAAACCTGGGCATTCCACGTAAAGAGGCCGCGGCCATTATTGAGCAGTATTTTGAGCAATATCCGGGGATTAAAAAATACATGTCGGACACGATGAATTTTGCCCGCGAAAATGGATTTGTGGAAACCATTTTAGGCAGAAGAAGATATTTAAGAGACATCAACTCTGCCAACCAGACAGTACGTGGTTTTGCAGAGCGAAATGCCATAAATGCACCTATACAAGGTTCTGCAGCAGATATGATTAAGGTGGCCATGATCAATATTCATAAGGATATTCAGGATCAGAACCTTCAATCAAAAATGACCATGCAGGTGCATGATGAGTTGGTTTTTGATGTGCTTAGATCTGAAGTTGAAGCAATGAAACAGATCATTTCATATAGAATGAAAACAGCGATTAAAACATCCGTTCCAATTGAAGTTGAAATTGGCGAAGGAGATAACTGGTTAGCGGCGCATTAATTAATGCGTATAAAAAAAGCCTCGTTTTGAATTTTCATAACGAGGCTTTTTATTTTAAAGCTCAATGGTTTCGCCAATTGCCGGCAATAATAGAACTTTATTTTCTCTTTTAAATTTAGCTAAGGCTTCTTCTGTATCAATTTCTATTACAGGGAAGGTGTTGTAGTGCACACCAATCACGGTGTTGCAATCAATATATTTTGTAGCGATAATGGCATCATCAACATCCATTGTATAGTTACCTCCAATTGGCAGGATTGCATAACTTAGGTTATAAAGCTCAGCAAGAAGTTTCATTTCCATCGTTAGTGCGGTATCTCCTGCAAAATAAATGGTTTTATTTTCAAGTTCCAGTACATAACCTGCCGGATTTCCGCCGCAGGTACCGTCGGGTAGAGCTGCTGAATGTGTAGCCCACACCATTCTTAGCTTTCCAAAATCAAAGTTTTGGCTTCCAAAGTTCATTCCATGTACATTTTTTATCCCCTGCTTGCCGGCCCAATCAGCAACTTCTGCTATCGCAATAACAAGTGCATTGGTTTGGTTTGCAATTTCCACGAGATCGGCAACGTGATCGCCATGGCCATGACTTACCAGGATATAATCAGCCTCTATACTTTTAATATCTATATGCTTAGCGAGCGGATTATGTGTGATAAAAGGGTCGAAAAGAAACTTTTTGCCATCGGCTTCTAGCAGGAAGCAGGATTGGCCATAATATGTATATTTCATTATTGTCCAAACATTCCGCCTAATCCGCCAAACATATCTTTAGTCGCTGCCTGCATTTCTGTCGCACTAACCTGATCTGCTTGTGTTAAGGCTTTATTAATAGCTGTCAATAGTAATTCTTCAAGTTCTTCTCTGTCGGCCTGCTTATGGAATTCTTCGCTGATCTCAACTGCTGTGATCGCTTTGTTTGCCGTTGCAGTAACGCGTATTGCACCACCTTCAACTTCTCCAAAAACAGAGATCGTATCTAGTCTTTTTTTTATTTCGTCAGCCTTCTGCTGGGCTGCCATTAATTTATCAAACATAAGTTGTTGTTTTTATTATAAAACGAAATTAAAGGAATTTGGTTTAAAGTAAAGCCAATAAAATGAAAAACATGGGTTATTTATTCATTAATGCCGCATTGAAGTCGACAAAGAGCTTAAATAAATCCTGATATTCTGTTAATGGAAGGGTTTTAGACCGGTCGTAAATATCATGATACGCACTGATGCCTCCGGTAGTGTAAATAAAAAAGGCAGGAACATCTTTCTCAGTGAAAAAGTAGTGATCGCTATTTGCCGCCTTGCCCCTTGAATTGATCTTTTTCAGGTATTTGTTTTTATCGTTGAGTTGATTTAATAATGAAAATTCCTTTTGGTGGATTGTTGCATTTACAACGGTAATGCCTGTTTCTCCTGTTCCTACCATATCAACATTAATTAGAAACCTGATTTTTTGGAGCGCAAGCAATGGGTACTCTGTAAAGTATTTGGATCCAAGTAATCCCGCCTCTTCTCCGGCAAAACAAATAAACGCCATTGTGTAAGGTTGTGGATTGGCGGCGTAGTATTTTGCCAGAGATAGTAAAAAAGAAATGCCACTGGCATTGTCGTTGGCCCCGGGGAAATAGGTTTTGTTACCCATACCACCTAAATGATCGTAATGAGCCGTTATAACCAATACGGAATCGGGTTTTGTAGTTCCTTTTACTACTCCACAGATATTGGCCGTATTAAATTCGGGGATAAACGAGTTTTCAACGTTGATTTGAAAGTTAAGAGGAAGGCCTTTGATGGCGTTTTTTTTTATTTCTATGCCGGTGAAGTCGCCTTGCTCAGGAGCAACAGACCAGGTGAGTTTATCCTTAAGTATGGCAATTACGCGCTCGCTTGAATCGGCAAACGTAATGCTGTCTTTTTGTTCAAACTTTCCTTTGGCTATTTTTCCGATACTTTGGGGCATTACAATAAAATCTTTACCAGGACTAAGTTTCTTGCCATTAATGGTAACCTGCATTTTTCCAGGAAAGGTGTTTACAGGAAAAGAGAATGCTTGTTTAAAATCCGTTCCGTTCATCGGGCTAAGCCCGTAAGCTTTAAATGCTGAGCAAATCAAATCTGCAGCCTTTGCCATTCCATTATTGGTATACCCTCTGCCCCAAAGTTCTTTTGAGCTGAGCTCCTTTACCATTTCGTGGGCATAGTGAATGTCCTGCGAAAGCGCAGGTCCTGCGATAAAAAGAAATAATATTAAGAAATGCGTTTTCATAATAACCCCAAAGGAAAATTCAATATATGGTTAAACTTACATAAAGTTTAAATTTTGCGAATCTAAAACACATATCAAACAAGATTGTTATAGTTTGATTAATTGAAATTTATGGATGTTCGCTCAAATGAGCCGTTTTGGCTGGTAAAAAATGGAATAATGCACTCCTACCCCTCTTTAAGGGCAGATGCGAACTGTGAAGTGCTGATTGTTGGCGGAGGGATTACCGGGGCTTTAATGGCGCATGCCTGCATAGCTAAAGGTTATAAGACGATATTGATTGATAAAAGAGAAATTGCTAATGGCAGTACTTCGGCAACTACCTCCATGCTTCAATATGAAATTGATGTACCACTATATAAATTAAAAGAATTGATAGGAGAGCACGGTGCCATTGCGAGCTACCTTGCTTGCAGAGATTCTATTTATAAACTGGAGAATCTGGTAAAAGAGATTGATTCATCATGTGGATTTGAAAAAAAGGAATCCCTTTATTTTGCAGGGAAAAGTAAGGATGTTAAATGGCTAAAGCAGGAGTATGAAGCCCGCAAAATGGCTGGTATTGAGGTGAACTGGCTAGACAAAAAAGAAATAAAGGCTACATATGGCATTGTGGCCGAAGGAGCAATTCTTTCTGCAGATGGGGGTAGTGTGGATGCTTTTTGTTTGACCCACGATTTGCTGCGCTATAATTCAGAAAGAGGGTTAAAGGTGTTTGATAAAACTGAATTGAAAAAAGTAAAATACGAAAAGGATGCCGTAAAGGTTCAATTAAATACTGGAGCTGAAATAGCTGCAAAACATATTATTTATTGCACAGGATATGAAACTCAAAATATGCTTTCTGATAAGGTGGTGCAATTGAAAAGTACCTATGCAATGGTTAGTGAAAGACAGGATTTACATCCTGAGATTTACGAAAGAACCTTGTTTTGGAATACAGATTCTCCATATTTATATATGCGGACAACGGCTGATGGAAGATTTCTTGTTGGCGGTGAAGATGAAAATTTTAAAAATGCAATTCGAAGAGATCTGCTTTTGAGCAGAAAAAAAGAAAGATTGGAAAAAACGTTAAAAAAATATTTACCCAATAGTTCATTCGTTGAGGACTTTTGCTGGGCTGGTACTTTTGGTGAAACAAAAGATGGTTTACCATACATAGGAATGCACCCTAAATACCCTAAAAGCCACTTTTTGCTCGGTTTTGGGGGTAATGGAATTACTTTTTCGGTAATGGGAATGGATATGATTATTGAGATAATGGAGGGAAGGCCAAATATTCTGTCTCATTTCTTCAGATTTGGACGTTAAATTAAGTGCAGATTTTCATTATAAAAATGTAAAAAAATTAAAAACGTATTGCACAACTCGATATTTATTTAAACCTTTGCGCCTCAACTCATTCAAAGAATTATTATACACAGAAAATGATTAAGCACGCGACCCATAAACTTTCTATTGTAGAAGCAAAAAATATTGCTTCCAGAAGTTTGTTTATTGAACGTTTGCGACCCGTTTTTTTTGTAACCACTAACCGGCAAAATTATACGCCGCGGATTTGAGTAAATCTCTGCGTAATGTCTCTACGCATTTCCACAGAGGATTGCCTCTCAAAAAACAATTAATCAGAACATTTATTTTTTTTCGTTATCATATTAATGAATATAAACGATTTTATAGTGCAAGTTGCACTTCCTGAACATCGTGTCTTTGCAGAAGAAATTTGCGAAGAAATGGCAGAATCGGCAAAAGCTCGAGGTACAGGTATCGCTAAACGCTCTCCGGAGTACGTAGCAAATAAAATTTTAGACGGGAAGTCTGTAATTGCTTTCCATAAGGATGGCTCATGGGCTGGGTTTTGCTATATAGAAACCTGGACACATGGACAATTTGTAGCCAATTCAGGTTTAATAGTTAGTCCTAAATACAGAAAAGCGGGACTTGCTCATGCTATTAAAGAGAAGATTTTTGCGCTTTCGAGACAAAAATATCCTAAAGCAAAGATTTTTGGTTTAACTACAGGATTGGCTGTAATGAAAATCAATTCTGATCTTGGTTATGAACCTGTAACTTATTCAGAGCTTACTCAGGATGAGGAATTTTGGAAAGGCTGTCAAAGTTGTGTGAACTTCGAAATTCTAAAGATGAAGGAACGCAAAAATTGCATGTGTACTGCAATGCTGTATGATCCTGTAGAACAAAAACATGATGTTGCCAAGAAATTTGCAGAGGAATTGCACAAGAAGCCTAAGCTTTACGAGCGCTTTATGCGCATTAAGCAACGCTTGGTACTTAGTTCAAAACCCGAAAATAAAGGAGGTTTAAAATCTCTGTTTTTAATGTTTACCGTTTTATTTAAATAGCTGTTATAAAGATGAAGAAGAAAGTTGTTTTAGCGTTTAGCGGAGGTTTGGATACCTCATTTTGCTGTATTTATTTAGCCCAGGATCGCGGATTAGAAGTGCATTCTGTTATTGTAAATACTGGTGGTTTTTCTGATGAAGAATTAGAGGAAATAGAAAAACGTGCTTATGCTTTAGGTGTAGCTTCTCATGCTGTGGTTGACGAAACGACAAACTATTATGACAGCTGTATTAAATATTTGGTTTTCGGGAATGTGTTAAAAAATGCAACTTATCCATTATCGGTAAGTGCAGAACGTGTAAGTCAGGCTACTGCAATTGCAAATTATGTTAAGAAAATAGGTGCTGATTACGTAGCTCACGGAAGTACAGGTGCAGGTAATGATCAGGTTCGTTTTGATATGATCTTTAATATCATCATTCCGAATGTAGAGATTATTACTCCTATCAGAGATTTAAAGCTGTCACGCGAAGCGGAAATAGAGTATTTGAGCAACCATGGTGTTCATTATAGCGCTGAAAAAGCAAGATATTCTATTAATAAAGGTTTATGGGGAACATCTGTAGGAGGAAAAGAAACTTTAACCTCTAATGAGACGTTGCCAGAAGAAGCATGGCCAACTCAGGTTTCCGTAACAACACCTCGCAAATTAACTTTAACTTTTACTAAGGGTGAACTGGTAGCTATTGATGGCGAAACTTTTGAGCCGGTTAGAGCAATTCAGAAATTACAGGCAATAGCTCAGCCTTATGGTATTGGCAGAGATATCCATGTAGGTGATACAATTATAGGAATTAAAGGACGTGTGGGTTTTGAAGCTGCGGCGCCAATGGTGATCATTAAAGCTCACCATACGCTAGAAAAACATACTCTAACAAAATGGCAGCTTTCATGGAAAGAACAACTGTCGTCTTTCTATGGTAACTGGTTACATGAAGGTCAATTCCACGACCCTATTATGCGAAACATTGAGGCTTTTTTAACCGATACACAGAAAACAGTTAGCGGAAATGTGTTTGTTGAGTTGTTGCCTTATCGTTTCAATATTATCGGAATTGAATCAGAACACGATTTGATGAGCAATAAATTCGGTAGCTATGGCGAAATGAACAACGCATGGAGTGGCGAAGATGTTAAAGGCTTCTCAAAGATTTTTGGTAACCAGGTAATGATCTGGCATAAAGTAAACAGTCATGAAGATTAGAGCAGGTATAGTTGGCGGTGCAGGATATACAGGTGGCGAGATGCTTCGTATTCTTGTGAACCATCCAATTGTTGATATTGTATTCGTAAATAGTAACAGTAATGCCGGAAACCATATTTCGGATGTGCATACAGATTTATTTGGCGATACTGACTTGCGCTTTACAGATGAATTATCGTCGGATATTGATGTTTTGTTTCTTTGTGTAGGACACGGTGATGCGAAGAAATTTTTAGCTGCAAACGTTATTGATAGCAGCATTAAGATAATTGACTTGAGTCAGGATTTCAGACTAAAAGTGAATGCCGGAAATAAATGGGTGTATGGCTTACCGGAATTAAATCGTGAAGCAATACAGAAGGCAAGTTATATTGCTAATCCGGGTTGTTTTGCAACTTGTATTCAGTTGGGACTACTGCCTTTGGCATCAAAGGGTTTGTTGAAAAGCGAAGTGCATATCAACGCAACAACAGGATCAACCGGAGCTGGACAAAGCTTGGCTTCAACCTCTCATTTTAGCTGGCGCAATAACAACTTATCAGTATACAAAGCTTTTGAACATCAGCATCTTAATGAGATAGGAGAGAGTTTGAAACAACTTGAGCCCGGTTTTAATGAAGTTTTAAACTTTATTCCGCAACGTGGTGATTTTACAAGAGGTATTTTGGCAGCAATGTATCTTGAGAGTGATTTGACTGCAGAGGAGGCACAGCGTATCTATGAAGATTTTTATGCATCACATCCTTTTACTCATGTAAGTAAAAGAAATATTGATTTAAAACAGGTGGTAAATACAAATAAAGGATTAGTGCATGTAGAAAAACATGGCAATAAACTCTTTATTGTAAGTATAATAGATAATTTGTTAAAAGGAGCAAGTGGGCAGGCAGTACAAAATATGAATTTGATATTTGGATTAGAAGAAGGTACTGGACTCCGGCTAAAAGCAGCTGCATTTTAATTTGTTGTTTCGTCATCCTGAATTTATTTCAGGATCCCGGATTTCCATTTAACCATTTAACCCATGCTACTTCGAGATCCTGAAATAAATTCAGGATGACGCGGAGCAAAAATCTAAAAAAATGAACTTATTCGACGTATATCCATTAAATAATATAGAAATAGTAAAAGCACAAGGCAGTACCGTTTGGGATGCTGAAGGACAAGAATATCTGGACCTTTATGGCGGACATGCTGTTATTTCAATAGGCCATACCCATCCGCACTATGTGCAGCGTTTAACCGACCAGCTTAATAAGGTTGGTTTTTATTCTAATTCTGTTAAGATTCCTTTACAAGTGCAGTTAGCTGAACAATTAGGAAAGGTTTCCGGAAAAACAGACTATCAATTGTTTTTGTGTAACTCTGGTGCAGAGGCTAATGAAAATGCTTTAAAATTAGCTTCTTTTTACAATGGCAGAAAGAAAATAATTGCCTTTAAAGGCGCATTTCATGGTAGAACATCTTTAGCAGTTTCGGCTACTGATAACCCTAAAATTATTGCTCCAGTAAATGAAACCGATAATATTGTTTTTCTTCCTCATAATGATACAGCTGCCCTGGAGCAGGCATTTGCTGAATTTGGAAATGATATTACAGCTGTAATTATTGAAGGGATTCAAGGTGTTGGCGGTATAAAAGAAGCTTCGATAAGCTTTTTACAAAAGATCCGTTTCCTTTGTGATCAGTATAATTCGGTTTACATAGCAGACAGTGTTCAGTGTGGCTATGGCAGAACAGGAATGTTCTATTCTCATGATTATGCCGGTGTTAACGCTGATGTTTACACTATGGCAAAAGGAATGGGCAACGGTTTCCCTGTAGCCGGAATTTCTATTGCACCAAAATTTAAGCCTTGGCATGGTATGCTGGGTACTACTTTTGGCGGTAACCACCTTGCTTGCGCAGCTGCTTTGGCTGTTCTTGAGATCATTGAACAAAATGATTTATTGAAAAACGCCGAAACAGTAGGAAGCTACCTGATCGAGGAATTAAAGAAAATTGAAGAAGTAAAGGAAGTACGTGGACGTGGTTTAATGATAGGCATAGACCTTCCTGAAAGCCTTTCACACGTTAAAAAAGAGCTTTTATTTAAACATAAAATATTTACAGGTGAAGCTAAGCCTAACGTAATTAGACTTTTGCCTGCATTAAATTTAACTAAGGATCAAGCAGATCAATTTTTGAAAGAATTTAAAATTGCTTTAAAAGGATGAACCAATTCACCTCAGTAAATGATGTACAAGACATCGGCCAATTGGTTAAAGACGCATTGGCACTAAAGGAAAACCCTTATTCGCATCAGCATTTAGGAAAGAATAAGACTCTTGGTCTGGTTTTTCTAAATCCAAGTTTGCGCACGCGTTTGAGTACTCAAAAGGCTGCACTAAACCTTGGTATGAATGTGATGGTGATGAATATGGATAAAGAGGGCTGGGCATTAGAAACACAAGATGGTGTGGTAATGAACGGAACTACTGTTGAACATATTCGTGAGGCAGCAGCTGTAATGGGGCAATATTGCGACATTTTAGGCTTGCGTTCTTTTCCTAAGCTGATAAACAGAGATGAAGATTATAATGAGGACTTTTTTAATAAATTCATTAAATATTGTAATGTTCCTGTAGTCAGTTTAGAAAGTGCTACCCGTCACCCTTTACAAAGTTTAGCTGATCTTGTTACAATTAAAGAGACCTGGGGTGGTGCAGCTAGACCAAAAGTGGTACTAGCATGGGCACCCCACATTAAGGC
>NZ_JBFTIZ010000133.1:0-13795 GCF_056395165.1 Pedobacter sp. 10L46_2 | reverse complement strand
GGCCTCATGTTTGTCAATTGATGAAAATTGTTACTGAATGCTGATATACTAGAATATCCGATCTCATAGGCGATTTCTGTCATATTCAGGCTGGTGCCTTTGATCAATTCCATCGCACGAATAATCCTTAGCATTTTTACATACTGGATAAAGGTAATATGCAGTTTTGCCTGAAATAGACGGGTCAGACTTCTCACGCTCATGCCCAATTGACTGGCCGTCGCTTCCAACGTAAGGTTTTCATTCAATTGACTTCGGAGCCGGTCAACAACAGCATTGAGCCGCTGATCATTGGTGGTGGGGAGCTGGATCGAAAACTTTTTAAGGTTTTCTTTCGAAAGCACGTTCCTCAGTGTTCTTAAAAACTCATATTCCCATGAACCTTCATAATAATCCCCGTGCCAGGTTTCGCTGAAAGAAAGCATTTCATACAATAGTTTGCTTACCGGGTAAATTCCCATTTCATTATAGAAACTGTCCCCGTTTTCCTTCGGAAAGTAAATATTGATTATAAACAGGTCCTGCGCATTAAACATCAGGTTATGCGGATAATTATTAGGTATCCAGATGTAATGGTTGGACGGAATATAAAAATCATTTTCCTCTGTCTGCAGGTAGGCGATACCTCCAAAGACCAAGAGTAACTGAGCCTTATCATGCTGGTGCGATGGTAACCGCTGTTCTGTTTGCTGTCGCACTACCAGGATCGAGCCGGGATTTTGGTCAACATTGTCGATAAGCTGTTGAAGCGTTTTCATTGGCCAAATTTAACAAATATTAGGCTTATTATATAAAAACACTAAACGCCAGTCGGGATACTTTTGTAATGAATTTAATAATGTCATTATGGAGCAGAAGACAATTGAAACCAACCCTAATTTAGTTCTTGAAAAGCAGGACATAAATCATAACAATGATGAACGAGCGCTCAGGGAACAACTCATTACTTTCAATCTTTTTTTTCCTGCATGCTCAGGCGGTTTAATGCCTGTGATGGACTTTTCATCTGTCATCGATGAGTTGAGCAGAATGATCAAAACCTGGAGGCAGCGCAGATCGATTAAAACCAATATAAAAAAACACTCAGATGAAACGATATAAAATTGCAGCGATTTTAAAAGCGATCATCTTTCTGTTCGTGCAGCCTGTTAAAGCTCAACTACCTGATACTGTTAATGTATTTTCATTAGAAAAAATATGGGCAGTTGCAGAAAGCCATAACCGGCAGTTAAAGCTTTCTGATCTAAATGTTGCTGAAAGTAAATTAGAGGTGCTTGAAGCGAAGGACCGTTTGCTGCCGGAACTCTCCGTAGGCGGAGATCTCAAGCTTAATTCACAGTTCCTGATCTACAACAATGGATTATTCTCCTCTCCACAGAATGTGCCCGTTTCCGAGTACGGATATGGACTTGGCTATAACTTTAACCTGGGCCTTTTTAGCGGAGGAAAAGAGAGAAGAACTATTAAGATCAAGCAGGAAGAAGAAATACGTGGCCGATATGAGCAGGATCTGCAAAAGCACAGTGTAAAATTCAATATTGCTGTTTCTTATTACGATCTCTATAAATACCTGCACTTCCGGGAGTTTATAACGGCAGAGATCGCTGCAGAAAATAAACAGCTAAAGCTCATTAAAAATATGAACAGAAATGGCATTGTACTAAAAAGTGATGTGCTTAGAACCTCGGTCAAACTGTCCCAGTTGGAATTAAGCCTTTCAGATGTTGAAAAGAAAATTGACATCACTAAACAACGGCTGAATATGCTAATGGGGCGCGAAGGTGAAGCGCAATTTTCTATTTCCTATAAAGACGGTTTTGAAACCGGTGCTTTTAAAAGTTCGGCCTATGCCGATTATATTGATATCGCGTTAAATCAATCACCGGATTACAAGATCGTGAATAGTGATATTAAGTTGACAGAGATGAGTATTAAGCAGCTGAAGGCGACTTTGTTACCAAAAGTCTCCTTGTATTCCAATTACAATTACAACTACCCCCAGATCTCATTTTATCCTTACTCAAATGATCTATGGGGGTTTGGGCAAACCGGGATCAAGGTGCAGTTCTCGATTGATAACCTGTACAAAAACAAACACGCTGTTGCACGCGCTCAAGTCGTAAATGACGAAGCAAAAGAAAACGCACGCATCAAAAAGGACGAAATCTCTATTCAGGTGAAAGAAGCTTACTTACAGCAGCAACAGTCGTTGGAAAGCGTAGAAACGGCACAAAAGGATATTATCAAAACTACAGAAATTGTTCGGGTCATCAGAAACAGTTACCTCAATCAGGAATCGCTTTTGACCGATCTTCTGGATGCAGAAAATACTTTGCTGGGAGCAAAGTTCAACCTAACAACTGCACAAACAAATTTAAAACTCAGCCATATCCGCTTACTGGCAATCATAGGAATTCTCTAATACAATATATCATGGACAAAATTAAAATAGATAAAATGATCATAGTGATAACCAAGTGGCTGGGCATCTTTCTGTTGGTGGCAATCATTTCCTGGGGCGTCATCTATTTTCTAAAAGGATACCGCTACGAATACACCAACGATGCCCAAATAGACGCTTATCTATCACCTGTAAATGCAAAAGTCGGCGGTTATATCAGTAAAATTTATTACAAAGACAATCAGCAAGTTAAAAAAGGAGATACGCTTGTGATCATTGCGCTTGACGAATATGCACTTAAAAGGAATGCCGCTTCAGCAGAATTAATGGGTTCGCGGGCCAAATTACCCATTTTAGCTTCCAATGAGGAAACGCAAATCAGAAGCATTCAGGTCATCAAAGCGCAGCTCTCAGGGGCAAAAGCAAAGCTAAATCAGCAGCAAAGAGAATTCGATCGCTATAAAAAGTTATTGGCTGATGAATCTACTACTCAGCAAAAATTCGATAACATTAGCACCTCTTTGTTGATCACGCAATCTGATCTTGATCAGGCACAAGCTTCCCTGCAGGTATCTCTATCCAAGCTGAATGACATTAAAGCACAGCGTGCGGCTATAGCAGCGGAAATCAAGCTCAAGGAAGCCCTGCTTGAAAGGCAGGAGCTTGATGTCAGATATACGGTCGTTACAGCTCCATTTGACGGGCAGATGGGGAAAAAAGCCATTCAGGAAGGACAATTGATACAGCCTGGCCAAACGCTGGCATTTTTAGTCAACAGATCAGAAGAAAAATGGGTGATCGCCAACTTCAGGGAAACACAGATCAGCCATTTCCGGACGGATCAAAATGTTATGATAGAAACGGATGCTTTTCCGGGTGAAAAATTTAACGGCGCCATAGAATCACTTTCTCCAACCACAGGCGCTCGTTATTCGCTTCTCCCTCCGGACAATGCGACCGGTAATTTCGTCAAGATCACACAACGTATACCAGTCAGGATCAGGTTCACCGACAAGCCGGAAAAACTCGCTAAACTCTCTGCAGGAATGAATGCCAATGTTTACATTTTAAGGGATTAGTGATGCAGCCACATGAAATCCCCGTCTTTAAATTTTGGGTACCAGAATGGATGGCAAGATCTGTAATATTCGCCATCCTGATGACCTGCCTGTTTAGTTTTGCTTTATACAGCAGCCCTGCCGCGGCAATGGGTTTCTATGGCATACAACCTAATGATGTTCAATACGCCATGATTGTTATTTATGGTTCAACAGTGGCTTTCCTGGCACTGGATTTTCGTATAGTGAAATACTTTTCGCCAAGGAAATGCCTGCTGGTCGCACTTGCCATCAACGCGGCGTGTTCCGTCATCTGCTTTCATATGAGGAATTGGACATCGTTCATCATCTGTCAGTTCGTACAGGGAATTACCTGTGCACTCATGTCGGGAATCGTATTGAATCTGATATTTCCAAGATTAAAATCTACACGTGCAAGGGTCATCGCTTATTCCATTCTGTATTGCGGTATACAGATATCCGTTCCACTTTATTCGATCTATTCCAGTATGGTACTTCATTATTTTGATTTCAACTGGTTATTCTATGGCTTCAATATCCTGCTCATCATCCTGGCCCTTATTGTATTGCTGACGATGAGCAGCAAAGCCAGGTTTACAAAAAAGGTTCCGCTTTACCAGATAGATTGGATGGGGTATCTTTTTTATGTATGTTTTATTTTAGGATTGGGATACATCCTGATTTACGGACGGCAGCTGGGCTGGTTCAGCAGCCGGATAATCGTTCTGCTGAGCTTAAGTAGTTCAATGATCCTAATCCTTTTTATCATCAGGGAACGAAAAATCAAGCGGCCATTGATCAACTTACAAATTTTCAAGGCAAAGAATTTCGTCCTCGGACTACTTTTGCTTTTCACATTTTATATTTTTAAAGGAAGTACGGGACTTACTTATGGTTATCTGGAAAATGTCCTGGGCAATGATCCCCTCAGCACTATCCCAATATGGTTAACTGTGATCGCGGGAACCGTCCTGAGTATGTTTGTTACCTCCCGGTTGATCTTGATGGGCTATAACCTGATAAGGATGATCATAGCCGGTTTTGGGATCATGGCATTGTATTACGTATACATGCTGAATTTTATATCCGTTCAGGGTGAAACGATTGATTTTATCCTCCCTATGTTTATATACGGTATTGCAACAGGCGTATTATTTGTTCCAATTGTTTCATTCACCACATCCGCAGCACCACCAAAAATTGCGATAAACGCCTCCTTGATTGGTATTTTCGCGCGTTTTATCGGTTTTACTACCAGTCTCGCTATTAATAATGAACTCCAATTATATACCAGATCTGCGGTTAGGGAGAAATTCCGTGAAGCGCTGATCGAGACGGCCGCACAACTTCCTGTTACTTTGTTGGATATACAAAGCAGCTATATGAATGCCGGTAGCGACGCCTATACAGCGAAAGGCGTATCGACAGGTTACTTCAATAATTTTGTCCGGGAACAGATATTGACTCGTTCTACACGCGATTATTATGATTTGATGCTCGTTGGCGTCCTGATAGTAATTGTTATTCTGATTTTTACACCACAGATTCAAAAGGTCGTTTTACGGTTAAAAAAGAGCAATATTCCTTATTAGGCCATTTTTAAATAAGCGTGTGCAAATTCTGTAACCATTTTTTTATCCGATTTTTATCTGGAATTTTTTATGATGGAAAATTATTGCTTATTAACCTAAATAGAAAGACAAAATACCTGTAAATAAATGAAATGAACAGACGCCAGGATTTTTAGTTGGCAGTATTTGTTGAAATTAATAATAAATTAGTTTAAGCTATTTGTACAGAAATCATGCGCCCATCAAAATTAATACACAATCTTTTACTGATTCTGCTATTTTGTTATGGCACCGTGCAGGGACAGTCTAATCTAATAGGAGCAGAGAAGCAAAAGCTGCCCTTCATTAAAGACAGCATTAGTTATGTCAATTCCATAAATCGTCTGGGGATGCTTTATCACATGAAGAATGTTGATAGTAGCCTTTATTATGGTATGATGTCTAAAGCTATGGCTACCAGATTGCAATATCCTAAGGGAAAGGCAGATGCGGATAATGTAATCGCTTCTGTACTTTATATTAGGGGAATGTATCAAGAGTCGCTTCAACTATACACTCAGGCTTTATCTGATTACAAGATTCAAAGGGATACCGCAAATATGAGTCAGGTCGTAATGAACATGGGGAATGTATATTTGAGTCTTGGTGATTCTACAAAAGGCCTTGATCTTTTTCGACAGGTTATTAGGACAGGAAGAAGAGATAGCATCATGAGCCTGGTGTACGCAAATTATTGCATGAGCAATCCGTCTCTTTCAAATGACAGTGCCCAGTATTACATTAACAAAACCAGGGAAATTGCATCCATGTACAAAGATCACCGGGTGCTAATTGCTGTAAAGGAGTTAGAATTCGATTTTTTAGTAAAAAAAGGCCGTTCTGCAGAAGCACTGAAGCTGCTTGGCGGTGCTTTGGCCGAAGCACAAAAATATGAGCTTGATGATCAGGAAATTTACATACTTAGCGCTTATAGCAACTATTATGCTAACCAGCCCGACAGCGCTTTGCATTATGCCTGGCGTAGCTATCAGTTGGCCAAAGAAAAGGACTATGTCCTGGAATTAATACCTATACTGACGAATATTTTAGCCCATACTACATTGAAGGGTAATAAAGATCAAATCATCAATGTTCAGAAGTTACTTGAAGGGGCGATGGCAGAAGAGAACCAGAAGCTGAAAAAATTTGTTGGGGACTACATTAAGTACAACGCGATGCAAGGTGATAATGCTGTTTTAAGTATGGTAAACAAAAATAACAAGACCAAAATATGGTTGCTGGTTTCGGTTTGTGTGGCCGGTTTATTCTTACTGCTTTTCATTTATCGTTTATACCAGATTTCGCGTAAACACGAGCGTGAGCTGCAGCAGCTTAATCTAAAAATTCTGGAGCAAAATAAAACCTTGCAGCAAGCTGATGAATTCAAAAATAAACTCTTTTCTATTTTAGCTCACGATTTCAGAACACCACTTGTCTCTACAATAGGCATTGCAGGCTTAATGAAAGACAATCCTGAATTTACAAAAACAGAAATGGAACAGTTTTATGGCGATATAGAAAGGCAAGCCAGGGGTATGCTGGAATCATTTGACACCATCTTGCAATGGATCAAGCAGCAGTTGTCTGGTTACCAGTATAAAGCAGAAACACTCGTGCTCCATGATCTGTTCTGCGAATCAGCAGATATTGTTTCGGAACAACTAAAAGCGAAAAAAATAACAGTGTTTAATCAAATTCCAAAGCATGTAACTGCAACATCGGATAAAGAAATGCTACAATTTGTTAACCGGAATTTACTGTCCAATGCCATTAAATTTTCCCCGGAGGGCGGCGAAATTGTGATTACCTATACACTGGAAAACAATTCAATGATTGTATCTGTTGCAGATCAGGGTCAGGGGATGGATGAACAAACCATCAGCAAACTATTTTCAATATCCAGCAATTTCGGTTCATCTACACAGCACGGCGCAGGAATAGCGCTTTCCATGTGTAAGGATTTTATTCAAAAGCTTGGTGGGCGAATCTGGGCTAAGAATGCAACGCCACACGGGGCAGTATTCTCCTATACAATTCCCGCCAAAGTATAATCAATTATTGATATTGAATGAGTTTCCTGATCGGTATTGAAATGTAATTTAACCTCGCAATTTTTTTCGCCACATTAAAAGTCGATTGTTCTTCTATTCGCTTCTTATTCTTATAGATTCCCCTGATTATTCTGAAAGTTTTCCTGTACCCCAGCCCGTAGTTAAATCACATTTAGCAAGATACGGATTTTATAAATCCTCCATTTATACAGATATTGCCTTTGAAAAAATATAAGATATGGAGATTAAGAATTGTTTAATAACTGACGTAGCTGAAATTCAATCGCTTTATGAAGCGGCAAGGAGTTTGCAAATTCAGAAAGAAATGGTAGTCTGGCCAGTTTTTAAAAACACATTCATTAAAAATGAAATCACAGAAAACCGGCAATGGAAAATCCTCCAGGACAATTTAATCGCCTGCAACTGGGCCATTACCTTTGAAGACAAGGAGATCTGGGGAGAAGAAGACAGGAATGATGCGATTTACATCCACCGGATCTGCACAAACCCGACATTACGCGGGAACAGATACATAGAGAAAATCGTAGAATGGTCCAGGGAGTATGCAAGACAACTGGGCAAAAGATTTGTACGTTTAGACACACTGGGTAACAACACAAAACTTATAGCGCATTATACCTCGGCGGGATTTAATTTTTTAGGAATAGTTAAATTGACTGACACCGCAGACCTGCCGGTTCATTATCAAAAGGAACCGAATTGTTGTCGTTTTGAAATTGACCTGCAAAGTTTTGCATCACGGTAATTATGGAAAGTAAAAGATTATGTAAAGCAACATGTATATTTCTCAGATAGTGGTTCTTCCCCAATTTTGGTGGTTTTAAAATGAGGCGAGTAATGTAAAATCAATGAATTAAGTGTTCATTAAAGCTTGCTGATGATTAAAGCCGTCGGATCCACTAACATATAGACGAGAATCATGATCAATGTTAGTTCCCGCAAAAAACACAAAGGAACCATCGAGATAATAAGCTTGTTTCGATTTAAAATTCAACCTTAGCCATTTCTTAGACAAGCTTTTTTGTTTTTAGCGTTTTGATTGTTGATGATCAAAATGAGCTATCTCCATAGTGCTTTTCTCGAGGCTAAAAACAGCTTAAAATGAGCCTATTGACCACTTTTCAGCGAAATCGACTGATCATTTTGGGCCGTAATATTAGGCCACATTCCGCGAAAGAGGTGGCCACATATGGAATAGTCCCCAAGACACACGATGATACAATGAATCGTAAACAAGCCAGATAGCACTCAAACAGTTCTTCAGCGAAAATCTTATCACTGCTTAATAAAAAATCCGGCTTCGCGTCAATACAATAAACTAGACAAATTCTAAGACATCCACCAAGCCAGGGGAACCGCAATCAAATTAAAGGTTGCATGTAGTAAGATGCCGTATTTTAGACCATACTTCACTCTAAGATACCCCATGGTTAAACCTCCAAAAATCTGGGAGCCAATGTAAAAAATGAATGTTGGGTCTGCCAGGGTCAATCCCTTGGCATTTGTGATATGTACGTATCCAAATAATATGGCTGTATAATAAAATAAGAAAACATAATACATCCTGAAGACCTTCACTTTCTTCAATCTGTTCAATTTGCTCATTACCAAAACAGTTGTTAGGCCAATCAGCAACAATCCAATGGCAGTAAAAAATAATGCATAGTCATTCTTAGTAAAAGTCCAGGCTACGATTTCAAGAGAGATCAATACAAATAAGATACTCCATTTAGGTTTACGCAATTGCCATCTGAATAGCAATTCCTCAGAAATCGGGGCAAATACAACACCGAAGAACATAGCCAGGAGAAACCCATACTTAAAGATGTCGAATTCTTCATATTCCCTGATTAATTTGAAATGCAGTAGCGTATAGTAGATTACTCCTATGAGCGTAGCAAATGCTATATCTAAAACTAATAACCATAACAAATCCTTCCATAGCATTTTCTTGTCCTTACTTAAAACAAGTAAGCGTGGGGACTTTAAATATTGCAAATAGGCAGAGAGCGATTCCAGCATGTATCAGAAAAATAAAAAGACAGCAATAATTAGAAGATCACATTGAGCACTTTTTGTTTCCAGCTCAGGTGGTTGTTCAGCTGCTTAGGATCGGTAACCACTATCTGAGGTTTATCCTTATGCAGAGATAGCTTACCGTGTACACTGATCTTTTTGTGCTGGTATAATTTCAAGACATCCCCGCCAAATTTGTCATAATCCTTTTTATCGATGAACACCGAAATCAGCTGATTTGGGAAATTGCCACCAACATTCAGTAAAGTATGATTTTCAAAAGCTCGTCCATCATAAACAGAATCTACCAGAACAACTTCTTTCCCGGCAGCCTTAGGAATATCCTTTAATTCCCAGTGGCCAATCACCTGATCGATCTCGACTTCCTGAGCTTTTAACCCAAAGGAAGTGGACACCAATAAACAAATCAATAAAAGCGTTTTCATGCACTAAAGATAGGATATTGGAAATGAATTTAGATATTCTTTTCGGTTCTTTAAATGCTTAAGTTTTTTTTATAACCTTTTGAGAACCAGACGATCTTTGGATCGGATTTATATAATTTTTTGTTAAACTTTACTACCTAGGTGTTGACGAATGGGGAGGTCGATACTTGCGATAGCTAATGGATTTTGAATAGATCAAATAGATAGATTTGAGATATTTATATTTAGTAGTATTATTTATTTGTTTTGTTTCTCTTGTGATCAACGAGGTGCAGTTTAAAAATGGTGACCGCTACGTTCATCCTTCTTTTAAGTATGCGGGTACGGGTTTTTTAATTGACAATGGTAAGGACACGCTGGCGGCGACTGGCAAGCACATCCTCTGGATCGCAAAAAATAAACAAAGCAAGGCGACTGAAGTCAATGCTGCGCTTAAGGAATGGGTGATGAGGCCAAAAGGTGATACACAGGATTCGGCGGTGATCGGCAAATTGCTGAATGAAGACCCGAATGAAGTGCTGGAGGCTAAGGGCTCTACCATACAGGACCGGGACTGGATTGTGTTTACAGTGAAAAAGAGTTCGTCAAATTTATACCCCTTGAAACCCCGCTATACACAAGTGAAGCCGGGAGAGAAGGTCTATATTCTGAGTTGTGCCTATGATGACAGCCTGTGTACGGTTCATGAAGGAAAAGTATATCAGAAATACGGAATGGATATCCTCATTGAGCGGGACATGAAGACGCATAAGGGCGGCTGCAGTGGTTCGCCGGTAATTGATGCCAATGGTTACCTGATCGGGATCATTACGGGCAGTGCGGGTTCTAAGGTTGGGAATGTTTCTGTAGCGATCTCCAATGAATACCTAAAGGATGTGCTGGATAACAAACCGGGGCTTAATGAGCCAAAAAAGGATTATGGGGAATTGGTTTACAATACAGTAATCAAAGATGGTGTTGGGGCGGCGACCAAGCTGTATCAGAATCTGGTTAAAGATCCAAAGAATTATTATGTGTACAATTTGCGCAGCCCAAACCGCAATGGCCTGAGGGAAACTGCAGAAAAGCTGTTGGCTGAGGGGCGCAATGAAGATGCTGTGGCGATCCTGAAGTTTAACATCAAAGTGAACCTCCATTTTTATGAGAATTATAACTTGCTGGGCAAAGCGGAGCTGGCGGTTGGAAATAATACTGGTGCCATAGCCGCGTATCAACAGTCGGTAAAATCAAATGACAGTAAAGACAATGAGGCTCATGCCGCGCTGGAAAAATTAAATGCTAAACCTTAAAAAAATGAAAAAGAAATATTTAGTGTTATTGGCCGTACTGTTCTGCTTGGCAAATACAACTATGGCAAGGCAGCAGCCAGCTGCCAAGCCGATTGTTTACAAACTGGATGCGAATACGAGCAGGCTTTTGTGGAAGGCTACGAAGGTCAATGGCGGGCACAATGGTTTTTTAGTGTTTTTCGGGGATATTGTATGCCGATGCCAAGGGCAAACTACCGAGCGGGAATTTCGTAATGAATAGCAGCTCAACCGTCAAAGTAAACTTCAGGTTTGGATGCTCAAACTGATCAGTATATACGATGATACAATGAATCGTAAAACAAGCCAGATAACCCTCAAACAGTTCTTCAGCGGAAAGTGTTAGAGGGACTTGTTTGCCATTTTTAATTGTGCCTATCAAGTGGTAGCCTATGAAAAATAAATTCAAAATATCGGACGTACTGTAACTTTATTCCTCTTGCTACCTCTAATTTTAAATCAGTTAAAAATATATACAATATGGGGTTATTTTCAGCATTAATGGGCAATGCCGGCGCGGTAAGTCAGAACGAGGTAAGGAAAAACTACGGGACACTGCTTACAGCTAATGAAGAGATCGAAATGGGGTTTAAATTGATAAGGGACACTTTCATCTTTACCAATAAAAGACTGATCGTTGTTGATGTTCAGGGATTGACGGGAAGCAAGACGGAATATGTTTCTATTGCATATAAAGCGATTAGCAGATTTAGTGTGGAAACAGCTGGTACTTTTGACCTGGATGCGGAATTAAAAATCTGGGTATCCAGTGAAACTATTCCAAGTATCCGTAAGAAATTCAATAAATCAGTGAATGTTTTTGAGGTACAGAAAGTACTTGCACATCATGTTTTAGGATAGTTTCTATTCCGGGAAAAAGAAAAAGCGGGAAGTCCGGCAGCAATTGATCCCTTTTAGACAGATGCGGCTTATATTCCATTTAAGGGTTTGACCTTACCGGACCTGGAGGACTGGTATGACCATAAATATTTGAAAATAGAGGCATTTAAATGTTCTCCTATCACAGGTGAAACGAAATTATGATCATAAGTTATGGGTTTCGTATTTTCCGGTAGCTTTTGTCAGGTCGATTCTGAATACGACAAGGCTGGTGTGTTCCTCAGTCTGAATTCCATGCGAGGTTTCTTGTGAGGGCCGGCTGGTTAAAGGCATAATCCGGTGTATAATACCCTGCATGGCCTGCTGACGTTCCTCACCAGTCAGTTCAACAAAATCTCCCCAAAGAATAGCACTTTTCCAGCGAAAGGTATCCTTGATCTGGTCTACCTGAAAGCATACCTTTGGATTGGCACGCATCATCTTAATTTTCTTTCCATTCCCCGAATGCGCATAAACCGCGTTGTTTTTGTACACATAATTAACCGGTACTACATACGTTTCACCATCGGAATGGCAACCGATCCTGCCAATCACCTGGCTTTCCAGTAAATCAATAAGCTCTTTTTTATTAAGGTCTCCTAACATTTTCTATGATTGATAAATTTTAAACCCAATTTAATTTTCAGTAAACAATTGCCATATTGATGTTTGTTTAATCCAGCTATTTATTCTTATATAAGCGTATCCTAAATCAAATATGGAAAGAAGGTATGGAAATAAATATGATCTATATCACTTTTAGTGAGGTATTTAGCAAGCTCAAAATTCTGAATGAGGTTATGTAGCTTAAGGAGTGAACAACTGCTTTTTCCTTTCTTCCCTTATTTCATCTTTATCATGATTCGCATTCGCGGTTTCAAATTGAAAACTTCAGCAAATGACCTGCATTCCGCAATTGTTACAGCCCCGAATAGGGTTGATACGATCAGTTCATTCTATGGGGTAAAGGCTAAAAACCTACTTCGGCAATATCGTGATTACCTTAGTGATTTTAAGAGCTGGGACCAGAAATCACATGCAAAATAATGGCTGTTATATCCAGAAAACCTGGGTGAACAGCTTTCTATAGACGAAACTAGTCTTTCTCATGGTGAACTTTACACGATCCTTATCAACAAAGCAGCAAAAGGTAAGAAAGGAGCCATTGTTACCATTGTAGCAGGCACCAAAGCGGAAACCGTCATTTCAGTACTGAAAAAGATTCCGGAAAGAGCAAGAAAAAAAGTAACTGAAGTTACCCTGGATAGGGCAGGTAATATGGAATTGATCTGCAAACGTTGTTTTCCTCAGGCAAACAGGTTTCAAAGCATTTAATACAATTGCTCGCTCGATACAAAACCACTATTAAACTATTCTCAACTACTTTGACAACAAATCTACCAATGCTTCAGCGGAATCTTTTAACGCAAAAATAAAGGCGTTTAGAAATCTATTTAGGGGTGTGAAAAACATAGAATTCTTCCTGTACAGACTAACTCAACTATATGCTTAGCAAGCAAAAAATCATTCTCGCTCCACAAGTTTTGGGATTGATCCCATTGAAATTGGAGCGGAAATGTGCCTTTTAAAGCAGAAAAGCTCAATTTCGTTATGAAATTGAGCTTTTCTAAGTAGTGGTATGGGCCGGGATCGAACCGGCGACACATGGATTTTCAGTCCATTGCTCTACCGACTGAGCTACCGTACCTACTTCCCGTTTGGGATTGCAAATGTAGTGTCTTTTTTTGGATGACAAAATCTTTTTTTAAAATAATTTCACTTTGTCGCATTAGTAGTTGATTATCTGTGTGTTTATTTTTTTTTGTTATTCTCTATCCAAGCTTTTTCCTTCTGTTGGTCCGGTACTGATTTGGAGAAATGCGCATACTTTTTTTGAATAATCGTGAAAAATGAAAAGGATCGTCATAACCAAGAGAAGTAGCTATCTCTTTTATTTTGGTTTCCGAATTGTATAGGAGTACACA
>NZ_JBFTIZ010000132.1:0-11115 GCF_056395165.1 Pedobacter sp. 10L46_2 | reverse complement strand
TTTCCAGCTATGTACAAATTATTTGAGGCATCTATTGTCAAACCCCATGGATAGGCAAATTTAGCGGATGAAGCTGGTCCATCTTCATAACCAACCGACCCAGATCCTGCTGCGGTTGTGCCGATCCAGTTAGAGGATTCGTATTTTTTAATGACCTGATCTCCATGTACAGTAACAAACAGATTCCCCGTATTATCAAAAGCAAGTCCTGATGGATAGTTCAACCCTGCAATAACCTGACTCGTTACGCCAGCTGGTGTCACCTGATATACATTACCTGGAGAATTGCAACTTGCATAAAAAATATTACCGCTCTTCTTATCGAAAACCACACTCCAGGGCTCTTGATTCGCCCAGGTCAAAAGACTAGCTGTACCATCAGGTGTTATTTTTCTAATGTCCCAATTCCCAGGATCAACACAATACAAATTACCTTCAGGGTCTATTGTAAGCCCATAAGGAATACTAAATTTAGCTGCAGTGCCTTTCCCGTCGGCATAACCGCCACTCGTTGGATTACCTACAAAAGTTGTCACGTTGCCATCCTTATCAATTTTTCTAATGCAATGGTTACCTACATCGGTTACATATACATTAAGCTGATCATCAACAACGATACCACTGGCCCTGTACCAGGATTCCCCACTAAAATTAAACATGGCATCTGTACCTTGCGCATTTGCAAATCCTGCAACTCCAGAACCGGCTAGTGTAGTTACAGTTCTTGTATATTCAGGCTTACCATTCAGTGTTACCCTAATCTTTGAGGTATCGGTAGTAAAATTACTTCCGTTAATTAATATTTCAGTACCACCACTACCTTTCTCAGGAAGTATTTTATCAATTGTTATTGGAGAGGAATCATCATGTTTAAATCCTTCATCCTTTTTACATCCTGCAATCACTACCAACAGGAAAGCGGCAATAAGTAAGCAAGCATTTATATATCTTTTCATATTCTTATACGTATTAATAAATGATGAATCCATTACCAACCCGGGTTTTGTACTAAAGATGAATTTTTATCAATATCATCCTGTGCAATAGGAAATAAGTACATCTTATCAGTCCAGGTTCTGTTTTGAAGCAAGGTTCTTTTGTTAAAATCAGCAAAAGCAAAACCCTGGTTACCATCGTTTGTAATGGTATTCATTCTATAAATGCTTTGCACTTTGGGATCCCCCATCATCAACCTTCTGATCAAGGTAAAGTACCTATCACCTTCAAAAGCCAATTCTATTTGCCTTTCCCTCAAAATCCATTTCCTCATTTCATCCTGATTGCCTACAGCTCCCGGATAAACAGTTTCCAAATTAGGCACACCTGCCCGCTGTCTTACCAGATTCACATATTTTAATATATCCGTGTTACTTGGCTCCACCTCATTCAATGCCTCTGCATAATTCAAATACATTTCAGCAAGACGCAGATGAATAAAAGGACGGTAGGTCACAGAACTGGTTCTTATATTAGAAGCAGGGCTCACATTTTTTAACACATCGTAACCGGTAATATCTCCATTATTGTTTACACCAACGCCCGATTTTCCTGAGTAGTAAAACTCAGCACGTCCGGTACCATCCTTATTTGCGTCTGAAGAGAAGAAATTCCTGTCATCCGCAGTAGGCGCAGGTAGAACTGGTTTACCATTGTATTGAATACTCACGTAAAACCGTGCTTCCCTATTAACGTACATATTTGAATTCCCTTTAACATAACCTCTGTTTAAGCCATCTCTGGATTTACCCCAGTTGGCCGGGTCATCGGACTGCACAAAACCTGTTTCCACATACTGAGCTTGTGGATCATCAATAGTCCTTCCGTTACGCATATAAAAGGCATCTACAACATTCTGCGTTGCATTTTGCATATCAAATCCACCTGGTTTAGGTGCACAACGCACCTCATGTCCCCATTGCCATGAACCAGCCATATTGGTAGAGAACAGTATTTCATTGTTCCAGTTTGTCAGGAACAGGTTACGGAAAGATAGGTACGGATCAAACTGAGCATCACCTTCATCAATATTTGTAAATAGTTTATAACCCTGCAGGTCAATTACCGCTTTAGCGGCATCAGCAGCTGCTCTCCATTTATTTGCATCATACTGCAACGGCGCTAAAGAAGTACCGTCATTATTTTTAAACCCTGCAAACTTTGGGTTGCCATTCCACAGCGGACTCGCTGCTAATAAGGTTACTTGCGATTTAACAGCAAGACAGGATGCTTTGGTTGCTCTGCCATAGTTTACCGAAGAAGACCAGGCATCAGGTAAATCAGCCGCTGCTCTGTCTAATAAGGAGTTGATGTGATCAACACATTCATTAAATGGACTACGAGGATATTTATTATAGTCGTCATTAAGACTCAATAATTCAGTCACCTTAACAAAAGGCCCATATTGTCTTAATAATTTCCAGTAAAACCAACCTCTTAAAAAGATAGCTTCTGCTTTGTATTGCTTTTTCAAATCTGCACCGATTAAACTCTCAGACATTTTATCAATATTTTGCTCAAATACAATACTTTGTCTGATACCGGCATAATTATCACCCCAGTAATACCAATAATTACTCTGAGCATTCCAATTTCCAGTAATCATTTTACGAACGGCAACCCCCTGGATACTACATGAGGTTTCATCACTTGCACCAAGCATACTATAGGTATCTGCTGGAATTGAAACATGACTATAAATCTGATTCAGATAGGATTCCGCATTTGCTCTGGTTTGCCAAAGCATATCAGAAGTAAGCAAATTATCAGGTGTTTTATCTAAATATTTACAACCAAGACTAAACAACAATATGCAAAGTGCAATACTGCCGATAGATAGAAAGTTTTTATATAAGTTATTCATTGTAATCATTTTAAGTAATGGTTATTAAAACTGCGCCCTTAAACCAAAAGTTACCATTCTTGTAATGGGATACTTTGCACCATTAGATCCCAATTCCGGATCCCATATTTTGAATTTACTGAAGGTCAGCAGGTTCTGACCTGATGTATAAAAGTACAATACCGGTACACCTGCTTTTTTCATAGATTCTGACGTAAGTGTATATCCCAGAGAAGCCTGTTTTAAACGGATATAAGAACCATCTTTAAGCCAGTGTGTACTGTTTAAATAGTTGTTATCGGAAAGACCACCCACAGTTAAACGAGGATAATATGCATCCTGACGAGGATTATCCGGGGTCCATCTATCTAAAACTTTAGCCAGGGTATTGTTTTGATATTGACCTAAGCCGGAGAAAGGTATCACACCTACCCCGTCTACGCCCATGCCATTTCCCCTAATCTCTGATCCATTTGCCATAATCCCTACATCAGCCACTCCCTGAAAAAATAACGAAAGATCGAATCGTTTATAAGCTAAAGAGAAACCAGCCCCATACAACCAGGAAGGGAAAGGCGACTTACCTAACCTTCTACTGTCATAGGCATCAATAACACCATCTCCATTCTGATCCAGATAACGAATGTCCCCTGGCTGCACTGTCCCGAATTTTTGTTCCGGACGTGAGTCTATATCATCCTGATCGGTAAAGTATCCGTCAGCAACATACCCCATAAATTCATTAGATGCATATCCTGCCGCGCTTTGGTAGGCAAACTTTCTTTTAGGCTCGTCTGCAAAAGTAATTTTATTTTTACTGTGGGTTACATTTCCAAACACACGCACACCTACGGCGCCTATCTGATCATTATACTCAATACTTGCATCTATACCCCGATTACTCATTTCACCTAAATTGGCAAAGATCGCAGTTGAACCGAAGCCGCCAATTGAAGAAATTGATTCTCTTCTGATTAAAATATCTTTACGTCTTTCATCAAAAGCATCAACAATTAGGTTGAACTTATTAAACAAACCGATCTCAAGTCCGATATCTCCTTTGTAAGACTTCTCCCAGGTTAAGTTTTCAATACCTATTAAATTTTCAGTTAAACTACCATAATATGTTCCATTTAATCCGAATCCGGTACCTCCACCTCCACCAATTTGTGTTAAATAAGGGAATCTATTCCCAGTACCTATATTATCATTACCCACAACACCATAAGAACCACGAAGTTTTAAAAGACTGAACGTCTCGGTAAATGGTTTAAAGAAACTTTCATTAGAGATCACCCAGCCTCCGGATACTGAAGGGAAAACTCCAAATTTCTTACCTTTTTCAAAATTCTCGGAACCCGTGTACCCCGCATTCACTTCAAGTAAGTATTTATCCATATAGCCATAGGTAATCCTTCCGGCCAAACTTTGATTACGGAATGGAATGGAGCCAATCACATCCTCAGCTGTACTTTTCAGCCTGTTCCTCATATTATATAAAAACATTCCGCCAAATCGATGATTTCCGAAGGTTCTATCATAATTAATATTCCCCTCTAAATACATCATCCGCTCACCAGCAGAAGATCGACCATAACCTAAAAATTGCTGTCCAATTCTCGTCTGTGTAAACATCAATTCGCCATTACCATCACGACCAATCGCTTGCCAATTGTCGTTTATACCTGATCTTCTGTTATCAAACTGTCCGTAACTGTCAAATGAAAATCTTGCATAAGACGACAAACCAGGAGTGACCACATCCAATTTTTGATTTACAGTAAATACGGATTGAACTGCAGGCCTAAACTCATCAGAGTAGCCATTGTTCTGAACCTCATTTAAAGGATTGGAACCACCATTTGTTGTGGGGCCTGCCCATTTACCATCAGGATATCTTGTAGGATAGGCAACTGGTGTGGTAGCATAAGACTGATACCATAAACTACCTGCAGAAATACCCGGGTAACGGGAATTTACCAACATTGCCCCAAGATTTAGCTGAAGCAAAGTACTTTTAGTCACATTTACATCAATATTACTTCTAAAGTCATATCTCTTAAAATCCAGATTGGGATTAAAACCATTCAAATTTGAAACTTTATATGGGCCCTTTTGATTATAAAAAGAGGTCGAAATGTAATATCGAACAGATTCAGTACCCCCATTTATGTTTAAGTGCGCATTAGTTAATGAAGAATGACTTTTGTATACCTCATCTATCCAGTTTACATTTGGATACAGATAAGGGTCAAGACCGCTCGCAGTTTTCTGAATAGTTTCCTCAGAAAAATTAGGCAGAAGCCCCATATTGGTTCTGGCTTCATTTAACAATTCCATATATTGAATTCCATCCAGCATCTTTGGTCTTTCCGTAAAACCGGTCAACCCATTTTCAGCTTTCAAAGAGATCTTAGGTTTACCCTCTACCCCTCTTTTTGTGGTAATGATCAATACGCCATTGGCGCCTTTTGCACCATACATTGCTGTTGAAGAGGCATCTTTAAGCAGGGAAATGCTGGAGATATCCTCAGGATCTATGTTATTAAATGAACCCCCAAAATCACTGTTCACATCATCTCGCTGAACACCATCCACGATGATAAGCGGCGAGGTGTTTCCACCGTTAAATGTTCCCAAACCACGAATAGTAAACTGTGAATTATCGTACCCAGGTTCTCCACTTGATTGCATAGAGATAATACCAGCTACTTTTCCGGCCAATGCGTTAGAAAGATTTGCAACCGGGGTTCTCATATCAGCCATATTCACAGAGCTGATGGAACCGGTTACCGTAATCTTTTTCTGGGTACCATAGCCCACTACCACAACCTCCGAAAGCTCATCAACTGCCTCTTTAAGCACCACATTTATGGCATTCTGACCGTTAACAGAAACTTCCTGAGTAATAAAACCAGTGTAAGAAAAAATAAGGATAGCATTAGGCGAAGTAACAGCAATGCTAAAATCTCCATTACTGTTGGTAGTCCCGCCGCCTGTTTCACCCTTTATCCGAACTGTTACACCAGGTATTCCTTTGCCCTGCGGATCCAGCACACGGCCACGTATGTCAATAGCCCGGGCAACAACGGGCTTTATTTTTAAAAGGCCGTTAACCTTTTCTCTAATCACAACAGTTCTGTCCTCAATAGTATAAGACAGGGGCTGGCCGCTGAAAATCTTTTCCAGTACCTCATTCAGTTCCACAGAATTAACTTTGATATCTACCGTCTTTGCGTTTTGCAATAGCTCCTCGGTATATAAAAAATCATAATTGCTTTGTTTTCGTATCTCCTTAAAAATACGCTTAAGGGTCGCTTTTTTTTCCGAAAGCGTGATCCTTTGCGCAAAACCTACTGCACTCACCTGCATCATGGTTGCTATTAATATTACGGTGGTTAGTCGCATAATCAGCAGTAGTTTATTGATATACTTTTTGAGCATACCAAGTTGGTTAGCATAATTTTTATACATTTGTTGGTCTGGTTATTAGCGAGTTGGTTATTGCACTTATTAAAGCTCAATAACAGGTTCGCTGGTTAAAGTTGATTGAATCGCAAGTTTGTTGACTTAGTAATCCAGGCATTAGCCAGTTGTGTTGCAAGCACTTCTGGCTTTTTTTTATTTTCTGTTAGCGAGGGCAGTTTTTACCAAAACAATTCGCTAAACCCAAGATTACTTTATTGATTTTATGTAGTTATTTGGTAACTGTAATCCTCCCTTCTTCAATTATAAAGTGAACCTTATTTGTATATTCTAATTTTCTGAGTACTTGTGACACATTCGCAAAACGACTCACTGTACCGCCAAATTTGTCTTTGGAAACATTTCCTTTAAATGCCACATCTATATTATACCATCGCGAAATCTTTCTCATTACCGATTCGATACTTTCACTATCGAACATAAAGTATCCATTTTTCCAGGCCAAAACCTCATCCATATTTGCCTCGACAATTCTTAACCCATCGTATCCATTTATAGCCTGACTTCCGGGTTTAAGTATTTGCTGTATACCTGAGGCCTTAACCAACACAGATCCTTCCACAAGCGTCGTTTTGGTCAATGGTTCATCAGCATAACTATTGATATTAAAATGAGTTCCCAGAACTTTTATCTCCTGATTTTGTGTCTTAACTATAAAAGGATGGCTTTTATCCTTCGCGACCTCAAAGTAGGCCTCACCTTTTAATTCCACTCGTCTTTCCCTCAGTGCAACGAAAGAGATTGGGTATGTCAATGAAGATGCTGCATTCAAAAACACTTTACTTCCATCTGGTAAAACCACTTGATATTGGCCCCCTCTTGGTGTTTCTATAGTGTTGGGGGCTGCATTTGCAACCTTACCTGGTTCTAAGGTATAAACAATTTTCCCATCGGCTAATTTAGTAACTGTAACACCGGATTGTGGGGGCAGCGCTCCGTTTTTAGCATCAGTAAGAACTATTTTCTTTCCATTCGCTAGGGTGAGTACCGCTTTATTTCCACCAGGAGCTACATCATGAACCAATTTATCAGACTTGGTATCTAGTCTGGACGAATAGTAAAAAGTACCTACACTTAAAGTGATCAGAATGATTGCTGCAGCAGCAAATTTTCTCCAATACAAATTCCTGTCCCGAAGAACAACAATTTTATGCCCTTCTTCACTAATGCTATCTTGTATTTTACCGTAAAGTCTGGTGATTTCATCTAAAGACATTTCTGCCCGATGGTCACTACCTACCAATCTGGAAGCTTCTTCTGCGAGCACAAAATCCCATTCACTTTTATTACTTCCTTCTTCAATGAGCTTAAAAACCCTTTCAAGTTCGGTTTTACTGCATTGATTATTTAAATACCTTGTAAACAGGTGTATGATTTCGTTGTTCAATTTCTCTCCTTTTGTAACTAATACAAATGGGAGTAACGATACATCTATCCTAAAAAAATAATTATTTTATTATTGCAGCCATTAGTACGATTACTGCACTGCGCATAGTGATAAATCCCCTTATTGATTTAAGCGCTTTTACCATTTGATTATTTACTGTGCTCTCAGAAATACCCAGTTCTGTTGCTGCCTGTTTATACGTTAATCCTTGTATGCGACAACGGATAAACACCTCTCTTCTCTGTTCTGGCAAACTTTTTATGGCTTCATTGAATATCGAGCTGCTTTCGCTATAGTCAAGCAGAAGCTCCGTAGCATTTTCCTCGCCAATTACGTTTTTCCGCATCTCCTCCACTATGCTTGTTTCATGTTGGGCCCGTTTTAACAGATTAAGCAGGTGTCTGCGCGCAATAGTATACAGATAGGGTTTAAATGGCTGTTCACAATCTATTTTATCTCTGTTTTCCCAAACCTTAATAAAAGTATCGTGAACAACATCTTCAGCAAGAAGCGAAGACTTTGCTGTTCTTAGCACAAAATATTTTAATTGTTTCACATACAAATAATAAAGACTGCTTAAAGCATCCGCATCACCCTCCCTAAGAAGTGTAACTAGTTTCTTTTCACTGTAATTATTATAAATGTTCATTCGGTTTGGTTCCCAAGCCGAAACTACAAAAAATTAACGCAAATTATATATGTTATTAATTCTCAACCACAACCCTTAACGAGCAGCCACTATTTCTGATGCTCCTGCAAATAACTGCTGTTTCTGGATTTTAAAGCGAAATCCTTTAACAATTCAATTTCCTGAGGGTCGTAAGGTGTAAAGTCACCCCGAAAAAGATCATGCTGCCATACTGCAGGAATAGGATCTGCAGGCCGATGCCCCCACGGCAAGTCTGTTTGCGTTTTACCATTTACAAGGCCCCATAACATACAGCCAACCTTCTCATTATAAAAAACAGCCAGATTATCTTTGATTACCGATCCATTAGGTCTGTTCATCCATTCCGTATTAAATAAGGGTCTGCCCTGCGTTTTAAGTTCCACAATTTGCTTGGTCAGGTCATTTTTATTACCATAATTATGAAAAGAAATAATATCTGAATTTGCAAGCGCAATATCATTCAACCGGTTATCGCCATTCCATATATCAATTGTTATTGGCTGTGAAGGATTGATTTCGCGTGCCCATTTAGCAACCTTTTTAAGCAAGGGAAAACTAGCAGACCCCAGTCCGCCATTTGTGGGTTCGTTGTACAAGTCCCAGATAAAAATGCGTTTATCATCCTTAAAGCGCCCAATTACAGCTTTAACATATTTTTCAATGCGGGGATGGGTAGTAGAATCAACAACCATGCTGTGACCCGGACTTGGCGACCACGCCCAGGCATACCAGCCTTTAAGCGGCTCCGGTTGCTTTCCTACTCTAGGATCATGCTCAATTCCAAAAACACAGTCATCAAACAAAGCAGGCATAAATTTAATATTATGCTTATTGCAAATCGCCAGAAACTTATCCAGGGTATTTAAAAAATATTCCGGATCATCTTCATAAACTGCATACTGAAGTACAGCCCTCAAACAATTAAGTCCGGTTTTCTCTGCCAGGGCAAGTTCCTTATCAATGGTCTTGGCATCAAAACTAGTCTTATCCCACATAGCAGTATAATTAATGGCATAAGCCGGGATATAATTAAAGCCACAATAAAATGGCTGCTTGTTGTACCAATCCCATATTTTCTGCTTTGGCCAGCGTTGATCTGTTTGGGCCGTAACCGGACAAACGAATAGTAACAGCAATAGTAAATTTATTGCATAAGCTATCTTTTTCATTACAAAGTTTAAAAAATTGAGAGCCTTCTATAGCACTAGTGGATTAATTTCTGACTTTACCAAATCGCCAATAGGTGCATTCATCAGCCAACGCTCACGGTCATTTACCTGCCAGCTATTTTTAGGTTCGGCCACCCGTGCGCCTTCAGCGACGTAAATAATAGTCATTACCTCACGCATAATGTCAGATTGGTTACCGGGAGCACTATGAATGGTATTGCCGTAATGCCAGGTTGCGTCTCCGGCCTTCATCGTCGATGAACGCATTATAGGGAAGTCATTATCCTTAACATATTTTTCATATTCAGCTTCCGATTCGTCAGAGATCTCGTAATTAAACACTACCCCTTTTTTATGAGAATCAGACGCAAATGTCAGCATCCCCATTTCTACATTAATATCTACCAAAGGCATCCACATAGTGACGGTATTATGCGTATCCAGTGGCCAATAATACTGATCCTGATGCCACGGAGTAGGTCCACCTCCAGGTTCTTTAAACAGGGCCTGATCATGATAGATACGTACATTTTCTACGCCAAGTAAATCTGCAGCAATTTTCCCCATACGTTTGGCAAGCGTAAATTTCTTCGCTTGTTCATCTACTTCCCACAGATTCATTATCTGCAAAAAAGCTTTACCGTAAGTATCTCTTTCGGCTAAATCTCTCTTTTCGGTATTGAACTTATCAGCAGCTTCTTTTATTACATCTCTGTAAATAAGCACTTCTTCAGCATCAAGTACATTTGGGATTAAAACGTGTCCGTTCTGACGGAATGCAGCAGCCTGTGCATAAGTTATTTCCCGATACTGATCTAATTTAGGCAATTCAATTGTCGACATGGCTCTATTTGATTTAGGTTTACATTTGGTGTTTTCAATTACTAAGTAACTGTTTATCGTTAGTCCGCAAAAGGAGTAAATTGGCCTTTTAATGGTTTTTTTTATCTATTTGCAAGAATAAACCGATAACTTTATGAGAATATGAAATAATTAACATGGCACGAGCCGCATTTGAAGCATTAGACCCATATAATGATAATTCCTTTCTCCTTCGTGAATTCACGGAGTTTACTGCGCCTTATCATTTTCATCCGGAACATGAACTTACACTTATTGTAAAAGGTAAGGGTAATCGTTATGTTGGCAATCATATGGATGTATACAGCTGTGGGGATCTGGTTCTTATAGGCTCAAATCTTCCCCATTGCTGGAAAATTGAAAATAATGAAGAACAAGACAAGGATGTTGCATCGGTAGTTGTTCAATTTAACAATGATTTTTTAGGTACAGATTTCCTGGCCAAGCCAGAGCTATCTCAAATATTACATCTGCTGGAGAGAAGCAAGCATGGAATACAGTTTTTAAATAATACTGCAGAAGAAATAACCAAAAGATTAATTCTTTTGGCCAAACAACCAAATTCTTTTAAGCGACTTATAGAATTTTTAGAAATCTTATATACCCTCGCCATTTCCAAAGAATACAAATTACTCGACAAACAAGAAACAAAGGCGCATCAGTCAGCGAAACCAGAAAGAATCAATATAGTTCTGGGTTACAT
>NZ_JBFTIZ010000131.1:2210-14811 GCF_056395165.1 Pedobacter sp. 10L46_2 | reverse complement strand
CACTTGAGTCTTATTTACCGAGTTTGGATTTTAATGTAATTATTAAGTTTGGAGACTATCCTCAAATGCTTAGTGACCTGGATAACGGTATTCTGGATTTGATTATTACGCCGCAAAAAGGAGATTACAAGGGATTGATTTATACACCATTTTTTAAAGAAAGAATAGTGGTAATTGGCGGGGCAAAAACATCAACAGAAGAGCTTGATCCTTTGCTAAAAAGCAGAGATCTGAACGGTATACAGGATTGGTTAAAACGCCAAACATGGTACGGAACAGCCGGAGATATGGAGCATTTACGCAGGTTTTGGCATATAAATTTTGGTAAACGACCTGATTTTAAACCTAATTACATTGTACCTAACATGAGCTCAATTATCCGTTGTTTAAGTGGGGGTGAGGGAATTGCTGTTATTCCCGATTTTCTTTCTAAAAAAGAACTTGATTCGGGTAACGTTAAACAAATATGGGATGGCTATAATGTAATAGAGAATACATTGTATTTTGGCACAAGAAAGAAAACAATGTATCTGGAAGAGGTCATGCAAATTCAGGAAATCTTTTTGAAAGAAATGGTTAATGAGCACCATGATAAACAAACAGTAATTTTTAATTAAGTGATATACTTATGATGGTATATTCAGAAACTAACTGTTATTTTGATCTGTTTTTAGAATCGTAATACGGTACGTACAAATTTATTAAGCAAAGGAGGACTAAACATTGAAAATACAATACTTTAAATATTTACTGGTAATCCAAATTGGTTTAATGTCTTTACCGTTGCATGGTTTTGCTCAAAACGGATTGCAACGTTTGGACGATCAGATACTTATTGATCTTTCAAAAACCAGAACACCTGAGAAAACAGGCTTCTTTATGTTCTTATCTAAAAACAATGATTTAGTTAACGTAGGTGTTCCAGTAGGCTTGTTTGCCGCTGGTGTAATTGGCAAGGACAAAGAAATGCGGCAAAATGCTTTATATGTTGTGAGTAGTTCGGCTGTTAATGCGCTGGTTACTATGTTAATTAAAAAAGCCGTTAAACGTCCAAGACCATTTCTTGCCAATGTTAAAATTAATGCTGTTTATCAGCCTTCGCATTATTCGTTTCCATCCGGGCATACCTCTACATCGTTTACAACTGCTACTGCTTTATCTCAGGCGTACCCTAAATGGTACGTAATTGCGCCTGCATATTTATGGGCTGGGTCTGTTAGCTTTTCGCGTTTATACTTAGGCGTTCATTACCCAACAGATGTGGCAGCGGGTGCTGTATTAGGTACTGGAACTGCACTTTCGTTTAGATTTATGAGACCAAATTAGTCTTACTGCTTTTCTCTTTAAGATAAAGCCTTGCAGATTCACTCATTGTAATAATGGCGCCACCAAGTATCACAATGTCTTTAATAACTAATCGCCCACGACCAGATAAATAGGGGAATCCCCATTGTTCATCTGTTAAATGCGGTACCCAGCTTTCGGGAGTAGTAACCAGGAAAGACAATGTGCCAACCGACATTAAGAATATAAGTGCACTGCCGATCATACTAGCTAAAGGAGCTACTTTATGTAGGGAAACCAAAATAGCAAGCGTAATTAAGAATACCCCTAAGCCCGCCGAAAAGCCATACGTGTTATTTGCTATATGCCATTGATGGTTCGCTGGAATCAAGTCGCCTTCTTTATTCATGTGGCTTTTATACTCATCAGGATGGTTGTAAAAGAAAGACATAAATGGGCTGTTGGCCACAAAAGGAACAACGCCATCAGCCTCATATGTAAAAAACTTTAAACCACCTATCCAAAGAAAGACGATAACGATTCCAAAACGGATTGCATTTTTACCTAATTGATCAAGATTGGCTATTGTATTTATGATTGAATTTTTCATGCTATTGATTTTTATACAAATCTATAGCAACCCGGGTAAGTAGTACATGGACAAAAGGGGTTAATCCTTGGACATATCCGCCACAATGGAGATACCGGTTTTATCTCTGAATACTTGTGGCGAAACTTTTGTGAATTTTTTAAACACGCGACTAAAATAAAACTCGTCCTGAAACTGTAAATTATAGGCAATTTCTTTAATGCTTTGCTGAAATAACGGGTACAGCGCCTGGTAAAATTGTCTCTAGACATGGATAATAATTCGGCATAGTCAGCTGGTTTACGGAGATTAAGAAAATGCTCATCCAACAACTGGCTAAACTGCTCCATAAGTTCATCTCTTTCGCTATCGTTATTTTTATTAGAAACCGCATTCATCTTAATGCTGCTCGATTTGGCTAAAAAGAGTTGCAGATACGCGCGTGGTACTATATCCGACAGGGTTTCGTTGTTTAATTCTTCTTTTAAATCATCCAGTAATTTATCAAATACCTTTGCTTCTTTTTCTGTTAGTATTACAATTGGATCGATGTAGATGTTGTTGAACAATAAGCCATTGCAACGCACTTCAGTACGATGAAATTCAATGCAATAGAAGTCGCCATGAAACTGCAGTTCTGTGCATTTCACAGATTCGGAATTTTCCAAGTAGATAACCTGTAATGGTGTAGAAAACAGTAAAGCAGGAGCAGCAAATGGGAAAACACCAAAATCGGCATGATACAGGCCTTTTCCTTCTTTAATAAACAACACAGTATACATGGTTGACTGAGCAGGTGTGCGGAGGTCTTTGTAAGTGGCTTCTTTTAAGCTTAACAGCTGTTCTCCTAATGGTGAAATTAGCTCTTGCATTAATGAGGTTTTATTAAAGCGTTTTTTGAGGCAATATTTTGCTGTTTTATATTTTGAAGTATTTCATCGTCGAAACCATTTTTTGCTAGTATGGAAATGATAAAGTCAGTTTTTCCATCAATATAACTATCAATATCAAAAGGATACTTTTTGGCCAGCTCCGTTTTTAATGTCCCGTATTCTATTACTATTTCTGGATGTGAACGAAGATAGTCCCTAAAGCGGATATGGTTTTTTAAACCCATGCTATCCTGCGTGCAAACGTATAAGTGGTGTCTAAGCCACTGTTTTCCTGAACCGTCAGCAGGGCTTAAATCCGACATTCTTTCAAAAGCATCTCTTCCAACAATACCCATTTCTCCCAGGTAGTTATATCCAAGTTCTTTTAATATCCGGATAATCTCTTTAAAATTGCTTTTATCTTTAATGACGAGATCTAAATCAATAATTGGTTTCGCTGCAAGTCCGGGTACAGAGGTACTACCAACATGTTCAATTCCAATAATGTAATCCTTTAGGTACTTATTAAATATAGTGCTCAGTTCCTGAAAAACTGATGCCCAGTTGTTGGAGTAGGGTACAACTATAACTTCTTTACTTGTCATGATATCGTCTCTAAAATTATTAATATTTTCTGTATCGAACAACTGATAACGCTCTTGCAAAAGGAACATCGTCAAGGCAATCTCTAAGAAGTATGATATTAATAAGATAAAACTTAAAAATTATCTTTTTTATATTTACGCCCTGCTATTACTAAAAATCGATAAAGATAAAATTAGTCGCAATAATTTATGAAACAGAATGGAACTGCCTTAAATACAACGGATAATAACCTTTCTTTAACCGAGCTGGAAGATTTATTAGGCGAACAACATATTGGTACTTCTTATGATACTCCGTTAAGAGCAGACGCTTTTGAGCTGGCGGACCATGAAAAAATTAAGATTATTACAGGGCATTTTCGGGAAATTATGGAAACGCTTGGACTTGATCTTACAGACGACAGTCTTAACGGAACACCAGGACGCGTAGCAAAAATGTTTGTAAAAGAAATATTTAGCGGGCTTAATCCGGCAAATAAACCGCAGATTAAATTATTTGATAATAAGTATCAGTATAACCAAATGCTGGTTGAGAAAAATATAACCCTTTATTCTAATTGTGAGCATCATTTTGTGCCCATTATTGGTAAAGCACATATCGCTTATATCTCTTCAGGAAAGGTTATTGGATTATCGAAGTTAAACAGGATTGTTCAATATTATTCCCAAAGGCCGCAGGTACAGGAACGTTTAACTATCCAAATAGCTAATGAATTAAAAACAATTCTGGAAACTGATGATGTTGGGGTAGTTATTGATGCAGCTCATTTATGTGTATCGTCAAGAGGCATAAAGGATGTAAACAGCAGCACCGTAACCGCTGAATATTCAGGTGTATTTCTAGATAAGGTAACAAAAGAAGAATTTTTGCAATACATCCGTCCTATGTAATGTGTTAATTCTATATGATTAGAGGTGAAGAATTACCCAACCTTAAGTTTTGACTTCAATAATAAAAGATAAATATATCTTTTATTATTGAATCTTATGTTTTACATTTGTAGTGCAGATGGGAATTTTTTCAAAAACATGTGAATATGCAATGCGTTCAGTTTTCTTTATTGCGCACCGGACAGCTTCAGGCAGCAGGGTAGGGATAAAGGAAATAGCATCAGGTATTGAATCTCCTGAGCATTTTCTGGCTAAGATTTTACAAGATCTTAGCAGAAAAGGAATTGTGCAATCTGTTAAGGGGCCAAATGGAGGTTTTTATATGGATGCATCTACACTTAAAAGGCCTCTATCTGACGTTGTTGAGGCTATTGATGGAAATAGCCTGTTCACCGGATGTGGTTTAGGATTAGAATATTGTTCTGAAAGCAATCCTTGTCCTTTACATCATGAGTTTAAGGCCATTCGGAACAAAATACAACAAATGCTGCAAGACACATCAATAGCTGATTTTAATGACGATTTGAATCTTGGGATTACTAAATTAAAAAAATAAAAAATTTAACTAAATAAAGGATAAAAAGGTATTAATATATTTTTATATGACTAGTGAACAAAAACAATGGATTAGCGCAACAGTTCCTGTACTAAAAGAGAACGGTGTATTATTAACAAAACATTTTTATAACAGGATGTTTACCCATAATCCTGAACTCAAGAACCTGTTTAATATGGGGAATCAGCAAAGTGGTAAACAGCAGACTGCTTTGGCAATGGCGGTTTTGGCTTATGCAGACAATATAGCCAACCCTGGAGTATTAATGCCAGTGGTGGACAGGATAGGGCACAAGCATGTTAGTTTAGACATCAGACCAGAGCAATATCAAATTGTAGGTCGTCATTTAATTGCATCAATTCAAGAGGTTTTAGGAAATGTAGCAACACCCGAAATAGTAGATGCATGGACAGTGGCTTACCAACAATTGGCAAACCTAATGTCTGGTCATGAGGCAAAACTATATGAGCAAAAAACTGCTCAGCAGTATGGATGGACAGGATGGCGTCCGTTTACGGTGGGTAAAATAAACGTAGAATCAACAGAAATTACTTCATTTTACCTTTTTCCGTCCGATGGTGGAAAAGTGGCCGCCCATGTACCTGGTCAGTATATCAGTGTTAAAGTGTTTTTACCAGAAATGAAATTATATCAGGCACGCCAGTACAGTATTTCAAGCACTCCAGCACAAGATTATTACCGAATTTCGGTAAAGGCCGAAAAAGGAGCGGGCTTGGATACAAATGGTCTTATCAGTAACTATTTTCATGACGTTATCAAAGAAGGAAATATTGTAGATGTTACTGCACCTGCCGGCGACTTTAAACTTGCAAAGGATTTAGCTGCCCCTGTAGTGTTAATTAGCGGCGGCGTTGGGCTAACGCCAATGATCAGTATGTTGCAGAATCTTGTGGAACAAAAATTCACTTATCCTATTACCTGGTTGCATGGCTGTAGGAACCGTTCAGTACATGCCTTCAAAGATCAGCTTGATCAAATTGTTAATGCAAATGATTCTATTGAGCAACATGTTTTTTATGATGTGCCAACAGCGCGGGATAAACAGGAGGGAGTGATGGAAGGATTTCTTGATATAAATAAAATAGCATCGTTACCCCAATATCCTGGTACTATGTATTATGTTTGTGGGCCAGCTCCATTTATTCGTAAACAATATCAGGATTTGATTTCCTGCGGAATTAAAAAAGAGTCGATCTTGTTCGAAGAATTTGGTCCTGCTTTACTTCAGTTAAATTAGCTTCATTTAGCAAATTATGGCTTATTGTTCGGTTGTCTTATCACAAGTAAAACTTTTTATATGAAAGCAGACATTAGTAATTTCGAAGATATCGTACTATTTGTAGATGGTTTCTACAGCAAAGTTAATCAAGATGAATTGATTGGGCCTATTTTCGACGCGGTGATTACAGATTGGAATCCGCATTTGGCAAAAATGTATGACTTCTGGAATGCAGTACTTTTTGGAGTTGCTGGATTTAAAGGAAACCCTTTTGCCAGGCATGCGCCTCTGCCACTTCAAAAAAATCATTTTGAACGATGGTTACTGCTATTCGAACAAACCATAGATGAACATTTTTCGGGTGAATTGGCTGATGAAACCAAGAAAAAAGCGGGAATGATGGCCGAGATGTTTTTAAGCAAACTCTCCCATATGAAAGATGGTTCGGATAGGGTAATTGTATAATAAAAGGGTGATTGCAAATGTAAAAGTTGCAATCACCTTATTACGAAGAAAGCTTATTTTAATGCTTTAAAATCAAATTCAATGTTTTTAAATGCCGAATTTGTAGGCTTAGCTACAAAAAGCCCTTTAACATACTTCTCAATTTTTTCTGTATTACTTAAAGACTGATATTGAAGCCAATCAGAAAGAGGACCTCCTAAATATCCAAATTCCGTTACAGGTATTTCAAATTTTTCTCTTAATTCAGCCGCATTTTTTTCGTTGTTATTTAAAACAGCGTTTAAATACGCCTTTAAATAAGAAATAAGTTTATTAGGATCTTGATAAGTAGTTATTTGAAATTTAGACTGCATCCCAAAACCGATTCTTGATAAATAAGCTCCGGATTGTTTTATCTCATCTATTTTTAAATCTGAATAAATTTTAAAATTCTCTTGCTTTGGCTCATTTAAGACCAGATAATAATAAACTGCTTTGACAACTAAGGTAATCTCAGTTTTATTTAGATCAGCCAATTCTTTTGTGGCATGTATCTGATAGCTAATTTTAGGAGTGAACATATAATTACTGCTTTTTAGCATTTCACTATAAGATTCTCTATAGCTACTTAATACAGCGTTATCTAACTTATACCTTTCTACAGTTTTAGCATTTACATCAGTTAACGAATATTCACTATTAACCAGGCCGACGTTATTAAGTGGATTAAACTGTTTATCTCTTACACTCATTGTATCTGTTAAGAAGCCTAAAAATGCAATGTCTGGTTGGTCATACATAAGGGCATTACTTGACTTTTGATATTCCAACTGAATCACGTTTTCAAGTGGATTTGACATATCAACTTCAACTTCAATTTCTGGCTTTTCTGGTGTTTGTGTTTTTTTACAAGATAAAATAAGTAATAGTGGAATAAATAATAAGGTCGTTTTGCGCATGTAGATAATAATTTTAAGGGCTATTAATTTTTCGTAAAAATATGAAAATAAAATAATTCTGATATTTTTATCTCTTATTTAAAAAAGCCGACGTAAATAGACTGATTGGGCACGAAGTTGTGACAGACTATTCGTGCCTTTTAACTTGGTTTTTATTTTAATAATCATATTTTTGATTAACTCTTAAATAAATTGCTCTTCGGAGCTTTATTTTTTTAATTCATCTAGCTGACCAAATAAAAGTAGAACCACAATGAAAAATCTTAGGGGCATTATATGTTTAATTGCGACAAGCATATTGCTATTCAATTCACTCCATTCTTTTGGTCAAACCAAAAAACAGAAATCAAAAAAGCCTTTGGTTGTATTTGTAACCGGTGATCATGAATACAGTAGTGAAGCCACTATGCCACTTATAGCGGCAGAACTGGAAAAGAATTACGGAATGCGTACGATCGTTCTTAAATCCTCACCTGATTATAAATCAGAAGAAAACATTCCCGGCCTGGAAGCATTAAAAGACGCTGATCTGGCCGTGTTCTATCTACGATGGAGACGGTTGCCTGAAGATCAGGTAAAATACATTGACGATTATTTAAAATCGGGCAAGCCAGTAATGGGCTTCAGAACAACCACACATGCATTCAATTATCCGGCAGGGCACCCTCTTGAGAAGTGGAATGCTTTTGGCGAATTTGCATTGGGTGCGCCTCCGGGATGGGGTAAAGGCGGACATACACATTACGGACACAAATCTACCACGGATGTTTCGGTTATTCCTGCACAGGCAAAACACCCTATTTTAACGGGTGTGCCAAATAATTTCCATGTTGCCTCGTGGCTATACCATGTTTTGCCGCATTATCCGGTAAAAGGATCAACATGGTTATTAATGGGTAAATCTGTAAATCCGGACAAAGCGGCAGTAGACAACCCTGTTGCCTGGACCTGGAAAACAGCTGCAGGAGGTAACACTTTTATGACCACACTTGGCCATCCTGCAGATTTTAATGAAGAAGGTTTCCAAAGACTTGTCATAAATGCTGTTCACTGGACATTAGATAAACCTGTTCCAAAAAAATGGGCGGGAAAAATCGAAATGAATGTGCCATACAGAGAATAATAACACGATTTTAATCTACTTTTTAACCAAACATTACATTACCTAATACTTTATGGAACTTTCGATACATAACTGGATGCGATCCGAAACGATAGAAACAACCATTCGCAGAGCATCTAGTCTAGGCTACAACAAACTTGAAATTGCAGGGAGTCCTGAACATTATGATACCAATCAGGTACGTAAATTATTAAAAGAATACGGTTTAACCTGCTGGGGGTCTGTTACCTTAATGCTTGAGGATCGTAATCTGCTTGCTAAAGATGAAGCCCAAAGGGCAAAGTCGGTGCAATATGTAAAAGATGTTGTCCGAATGGTAAAAGAGCTTGATGGACATATGGTTTCTGTAGTACCTGGCACTGTCGGAAAAATAGTTCCCGATGGCAGGCCAGAGGAAGAGTGGCAATGGGCCGTTGATTCTCTAAAAGAAGTCTATGAGTATACAGAACAATCGGGTATATTAATTGGAATAGAACCCATTAACAGATTCGAAACATATTTCATTAACAGGGGAGATCAAGCCTTGGCATTGGCTCAAGCTGTTGGGCCTAACTGTGGGGTTTGTCTGGATACCTTTCATATGAATATTGAAGAGATTGATATGTTCGAAACCATCAGAAGAGCAAAAGGCAAACTGATCGGCTTTCACGTTGCTGATAACAACAGAATGGCACCCGGAATGGGTAATTTGAACTGGAGCAAAATAATTGACACACTTCATGAGGTAGGATATAATGAAGTACTTTCGGTAGAATTTTGCGCTCCGTTAGATCGTACTCCAGCCAACCCTTATCCGAATTCTATTGATGAAAATCCAATAGATCTATCTCCAGAGCAAAAGAAATTTTTGGAAGACCATGGCAGTACTTCAGTTTCTGAAGAATTTTATACCATGCTTACACGCAAATCTTTTGATACCTTATCTAACCTTATTAATCACACAAAATAAACCTAAATGAAAATAACAAATGTAGAAGCGTTTTGGTTACGCTGTCCCATTCCGAAAGAAAAGCAACACTTTTCTGATTATGGCTTGCTAACCAATTTTGATATGACCCTTGTTGTGATAACAACAGAAGATGGCCTTCAGGGTTTTGGAGAAGCTAAAGCAGCAGTAGGATCCTCGGGCGTATGCGCCTCAATTGTAAGTTGCATAGAAAATGAGCTTAAACCTATTTTGATAGGGAAAGACGCAAAAAATATAAACCGTATCTGGGAAGAAATGTATAATGGTACACGTGATCATTATGCACTTACAAGAGGCCGCAGATTTCCAATTCTTGGACGAAGAGGACTTACCGTGTCGGCAATGAGTGGTATAGATACTGCTTTGTGGGATTTGAAAGGTAAGGCACTCGGTGTTCCGGTAATGGATTTACTAGGTGGTGCTTGTCGCGATCAGATGCCTGCTTACGCAAGCGGTGGCTGGGCAGATGCCGAAAACATTGGCGCACAATTAAACGGTTATGTAGCTAAAGGATTTAATGCAGTAAAAATGCGTGTTGGTATTATGGACCAAACTGTTCAGAATAGTATCGATAGGGTAAAAGCTGCCAGAAAAGCCTTAGGACCAAACATTAAACTTATGGCTGATGCACATGGAACCTTTAGTGTGCCAGAGGCTAAACAGTTTTGCAGAGGAGTAGAAGATTGTAATCTGTACTGGTTCGAAGAACCTATTAGTCCTGATAACAGACATGGAACTGCAGAGGTAAGAGCTTCGACAGCTATTCCGATAGCAGCAGGAGAAAGTGAATACACCAGCTTTGATATTCGTGATCTGCTTGAAGTAAGAGCGCTCGATGTGATTCAGCCTGATGCTGCTATCATAGGCGGTATTTCAGAAACTATGCGTGTTGGGCATCTGGCAAGCGTTAATCAGCTAGAACTGGCTCCGCATTGCTGGGGATCGGCTTTTTCTTTTATGGCAGGCTTAAATGTAGCATTCGCATCTCAGGCGGCAACAATAATTGAGTTTTCTTTAGGAGGAAACCCAATGATGTATGAGTTGGTAAAAGAACAGATTGAAGTTAAAGATGGCGTAATTGGCGCTCCAACAGCTCCTGGCTTAGGATTAACACCTAACTGGGATTTCGTAAAGGAATTCAAACAGAAAGTTTAAAGAGGTAATTAAATTGTATTTATAAATTTTTACATATGGCACGTGCACTAAAAATTAATCACGTTACACTAATTGTAGACAACCTGGAGAAAGCAGGAGAATTCTATCAAAATGAACTAGGTTTAGAACCACTTGCAGCATTTAGGTTCGACTACCCTGTAATGTTTTTTAAATTTAATGATGAACAGCAATTACATCTTTCCGAATGGGAAGATACCACTTCCTTCCGTGGACATATCTGCGTACAGGTTGATGACTTTAACAGCATTTTCTTCCGCATGAAAGAACTTAATGTTATTGACGTTAAGCCTTGGGGTAAGGTTAGGCAACTGCCTGATGGCGCCATGCAAATGTTTGTACGCGATCCTGCAGGCAACCTGGTAGAAATTTCCTCGACACCGGGAGGTGAAGTAGATCCATTGATATTTAAGGATGAGTTTTATGAAGAGGGTTTGTATGTTTCAAACAGAAATGATTTTAGAGGATTCAGATCTGATGATGCCACCTTATATCATAAATAGCTAATGAAAAAGAGCGTTTTATTGCTTGAAACTATTGATGATGATGCATTAAAAATCCTTCAGGATCATGTAAACGTATTTACCGGATATGATGATGCTTCTTTAACAGCTGTTTTAAAAAATCAAGAGATTCATGCCGTAATTACCCGTGGTAAGGGTCAAATAAATAAATCATTAATGGAAGCCATTCCAGCCTTGCAGGTTGCTGCAAGGTGTGGGGTTGGTTTAGATAATGTTGATGTGCAGGAGGCTACTGCCAGAAATATCATGGTGATAAATGCACCTGGTTCAAATGCAGCAACTATTGCCGAGCATACTTTATCGTTAATGTTGATGCTGATGCGCAACATGTACGAATCTGTTGCTCAGGTTAAACAAGATAACTGGAATTGGCGCAATCAATACGCTGGTGATGAGTTAAATGGAAAAACACTTGGTGTTTTGGGAATGGGGAATATAGGCAAACGTGTAGCTAAACTTGGCGAGGCATTTGGAATGAAAGTTCTGTATTGGAGCAGATCAAARCAGGATCTTCCATATACCTATTTGTCAATGGATGAGGTGTTAGCACAATCGGATGTACTTAGTCTTCATTTACCATTTACTAAGGAAACAGGTACAATAATAGGAGCAGAACAATTGGCTTTAATGAAACCTGATTCTTTATTGATTAACACTGCCAGGGGCGCGTTAATTGATCATGAAGCTCTTTTAAATGCACTTAATAAGCAAAGGATTTCAGGGTTTGCAGCTGACGTGTTACCTGAAGAACCTCCTGTTCCGGGTTTCCCGATATTGCATCATTCCCGTGCACTTGTTACGCCACATTCTGGAAGCCTTACGGCTTCAACATATAGGCAAATGTGTGTGCTTACCGTGAAAAATGTGGTAGCAGTACTTACAGGCGAAAAAGCAGATGCCAAAAGCATATTCAATTTTAGCGCGCTTAATGATCGCGTTTGAAAGTAATCTTCATTCTGTTACTGTTTACGTCATTCTGAAACTTAAATCGCACACCGTCATCTCGACGATAGGAGAGATCTCTCCTATCGTCGAGATGACGAGAGCATTAACGAGTGTTTAATTTACTGGGGCTATTTCTCCAATGGATGTTGTTTTAACAGCTCAGCCGGAGAATAAAAACCTGTTTTAGCTTTCGTTGCATTGCGCACCTGCTTAACTTTTGCAGGAGAAATAGCTGATGCCTGATTACCGAATGAGTTTCTCACATAAGTAAGTACCGCAGCTACCTCTTCATCTTTTAGCATACMTCCAAAAGGAGTCATTGGTACTTGTCCACTATATTTTTTACCTTTAATTTCAATTGGTCCCTGTAAGCCTTTTAGTACCAGCTTAATTAAGCGGTCCTGATTTCCCGTAACCCATTTTGATCCT
>NZ_JBFTIZ010000131.1:0-2201 GCF_056395165.1 Pedobacter sp. 10L46_2 | reverse complement strand
CCTGATGGCAGGTAATGCAAAAACCTTCTTTAGCAAATATTGCTCGTCCTTTTACAAAGAGCTTGCGCTCTTCGCCACTCAAAGCTGTGGTCAGCTTTTCTCCTTTTTTCTCTGTTACAGATCTTCCGTTTAAGTGAGCTATAGCAGTTTCATAAGGTGCTCTCATCCAATCATCAAGGGGTTTTTTGCTAACTTCCAGCTCTATAGGTAATGCTTTATCTTTAGGTAACCAAGATGCGGCAGCAATCACTTCAAGTCGAACCCTGCCGTTTTCATCGGCCGCAGACTGCATTAACAATTCCGGCTGATCAGCTATCTGATGTCCTGTGTATCTTAACACTCTTACCGCAGCTGCCCTTGCATGGAAATCCTTTGCTTTTAGCAACTGTCTAAGTAACTGATCGTCTACTTTATTTAACCCCCAGGTTACCCAAAGTGCCTCCAAAAGGTTGTGCTCATATCTAGGATCATTTTTATCCAATTTAGCCACCCATGTTTTCACCTCAATAAGCACGTCAGAAACTTTACGTCCGCGCAACTCAGATCGTGTACGTGATCGTGTTCTGTCTTCTGGTAACTTCAGGTTCTCCAAAAGCTCCGGAATGCTTGCATCTGCAATTTTTACTGGTTTTACTAGCGGACGAGAAGGGTAGGTGATTCTGTAAATTCGACCATGTACATGGTCTCTTAACGGATCCCGGGCATTGTGTTGCATGTGTCCGATTAAGATGTTGTGCCAATCGGCAACGTATAAAGAACCATCAGGCGCAAACTCCATATCTACCGGCCTAAAATTTTTGTCTTCTGCTATTAGTAAATCCTGTCTGTGTCTGCTTTTATATCCCGTTCCATCGTCAACAAGAGTATGTTCTTTAGTACCTAAGAAACCGATCGTATTATTTATTAAAAAATCTCCTTGCAGTTCATCAGGGAAGTGCCGACTTGAAACAAACTCCAAACCAGAGGTAGGACGAACACGATGTTCCGGTTGTAATAAATCTCTGGATTTCTCAGTAAACACTCCATATCTTGGTTTTACCGAAACTGGCAACATCCAGCATACGTCTGGGCTCGATGTTTCTGCATAAAAATTCTGTCCCCATTGATCAAAGGCAATACCCCAGGGATTAGGTACATATGGTTGGGCAGTGCGTTCTAACTTATGCAATTGCGGACTGTAGCGATAGAAGCCACCATTGGTAGCTCTAACAGGCCCGTAAGATGTTTCTACGTTTGTGTGCAAAAACACACCCTCGCCCATATATATAGCTCCTGAAGGGTCGGTAGTAAAGGCGTGTATATTGTGATGGGTATCATGATCATCAAAACCGCTCAACAGAATTTCTTTTTTGTCTGCTTTGCCGTCGCCATCAGTATCTTTTAAAAGCACAAAGTTTGTTCCTTGCGAAAGGTAAACCCCTTCGGCAGTGATTTCAAAACCTAACGGAAGATGTAGTCCATCCGCAAAAACGGTCTGTTTATCGGCTTTTCCATCATTATTTGTATCTTCTAAAATAATCAACTTATCATTAGGCTTAGCATCCCCAGGTTTGTAATGCGGGTAACTAGGCATGGTTGCCACCCATAATCTGCCTTTATTATCAAAAGTGATCTGGCAAGGTTTAGCCAAATCCGGAAATTCTTTTTCTGAGGCAAACAGTTCTATTTTAAAACCTGGAGCCACTTTTAGTTTTGCTAACGCTTCCTCACCAGATAAGTACTTCAAGCTCCCATTTCTTTCAGCATTATAATTTGTTTTTACTACAGGAGGAGGGGTTGTATTCTTATCCGCAGCAACCAGATCCATTTTTTCACCCTTTACGGCTTTCCAAATTGCTGTATCCCTTATTGCTGTCATTTCGCGGAGTCTTTTAATCTCTGCAGGATAATTATCAGGCCCAAAAGGATCGTATCTGCGCCCATACGCATGTACGCCATTTGGAATTTTAAAATCATTGTGCCATGTCCAGTTTTTCTCTAATACAGCTGCATGAACAAGGGCCCTGTTTTCTTCAGCTTTTGCTGCCATTTCACCAAAAATCTGATTAGCTAATAAAGGAGCGAAACGTGCATAGGCGGTGTCACTAAGTTGTGATCCATCTATAGTCAGGTATTTTTCGGTAGTTTCAAACCATTTTTTTGTAGGCGAATAAACATCAACAAAGCGTACATTATTGTTCGCCGCAATCTCTTTCATAGCC
>NZ_JBFTIZ010000130.1:0-12421 GCF_056395165.1 Pedobacter sp. 10L46_2 | reverse complement strand
GAATTAAGTAAACTAGCAGATAAACTTGCATTTCGTTTAAACAAGAATCAGCTTAAGGGAAGAACCATTACACTTAAACTAAAATATAGTGATTTTAAACAGATCACCAGGAATCAGTCCTTTCCTAATCCTGTTTCCGATTATCAAATCATAATAGCTACAGCCAAGCKTCTTCTTGAAAATATTGATTTAGTAGATAAAAAGGTAAGATTACTTGGTATATCACTTTCTAATTTCAATGAAATCCAGATTCCCCCCCGCTCCGGTGATCCATATCAACTTCAGCTATTCGACTAGCTAACTTAACTACCTATCAACCTCTTAAGTCCTAATTATACATTTCGTAAACAAAAAACTTCAAGATTTGTTAACTTATTATATAATTAAAAAATCGAGCTATGAAAAAATTAACTTTAACTCTTGTTTTATGTGTCACTGTGTTATTTGGAGCAACTGCTCAGATACAGAAGGGCAACGTAATGATTGGTGCCAATCTATCAAACATTTCTTTCGGATTGGACAAACCAAATGTATTTAGTTTAAAAATAAATCCAAAAGCCGCGTGGTTTGTTCAGGATGGTTTAGCACTTGGTGGCGACGTTTCTTTCGGTCTTGCAACAGCTAAAAATGCAGGTACTGATATTAGCTATGGCATTGGCGCTCTTGGACGCTATTACGGTGCTACCGGAGCTAATGAAGTGGCTAACAACTCCAGGTTCTTTGGTGAAGCTACTGTTGGTGTTTCAGGCGTAAATCCTTCAGTTGGTGGTTCAACAAATGGTTTAGGATTTAGCTTTGGTCCCGGTTGGACTTATTTTGTAACACCTAGTATTGGCTTAGAAGCATTACTTAAATACAATGGTGTTGTTGGCTTCGGAAGCAGTGCTTATGCACACAATCTGGGTCTTGCAGTAGGGTTCCAGATTTATCTGCCAGGAAAAGGCACTGCACGTAAAGTACAAAGAGATATGCAGTAATCATTACTTTTAATCTTTAAAAAAGGAAGGTGTATCACAATGATCGCCCTCCTTTTTTTTTACGTTATCCTCTTATTGTTATTTACGGCAACTAATCTTTGCGGTAATAATTCACTAAAAACCCGCTTTTTCCTTGGTCTCGGCTTAGGTACAGTTCGATTCAGGTATATTAACAACAGGTGTTTCACAGGTGTCTCACTCCTCTGCTGCAGGTCTGTGTCCCTGTTAAACAGGAGTTTAACTGAGGTGAGGTCTGAGTGTTAGTGAAGTGGATAAAAAACCTGAATTATAGAATAGCCATACCGTTTAAAAATAAACTAAGCTGCATTTGCTATGATCATGTAGTTTACATTGCCTCTGCGCTCCAATGTTATTACATAATCAGGGAATTCCACTTATCAGGTTATATGGAACCTGATAAGTGGAATTAGAGATATAAAATTTCTTAACGCAAAAAAGCGCAGACTGTTCGGCAACAGACCACCTACCATGTTCCAGCGAGAACCCTTTTTTGTTTCTGAACTCACCAAACTGTGGAGTTTCTCTACAACTTCAAAACCCAATAAAACACACAATCAACTGTAAATCAATTACATGCCAAAAACAAATGATTTAGGCACCATTATGTAGCCTAGTCTAAACATAACTAACAAGAATTTTTAACTGAAATTTTAAAATAAGTATTATGAAAAAGATCATCTTATCAGCAGCATTTTTAGCATTAGCAGGATTAACTACAGTAAAAGCAAGCGACATTAAAAACCCAGTTAGAGTTGCTGTTCAACAAGATTTGTAACTAATCCAGACAAATCTACATATTACCAAGTTGATGTTAAAAAAGAAACAGAAACTGGTTCTTTGAAAATTGACAAAGACGGAAAAATTATCCAATAATATAAAGAACCAAAAATCCCTAAAGTTTAATTAACATCCACAAAGCCAGAGCAATCTGGCTTTGTGGTAAAGTTTGGTTCTACATTACCTCCCCCTACATCTACCCTTTTATATTTATCATTTTGAAAAAGTGATGCTCTTTTCTAAAACAACATCACTTTTTCAAATGTTTCTATTGTACATCAAATCCAACGGCTATGAATAATCAAAATGGAAATGAGGAACAGGTCCCTAAGGAAATTGGTTCTAATTTGACCGGTACAGCTATTCATGCAAAACCTGGACACTTAAGAGATATTCCTATAGATAGGTATATTGAAGAACTCGAGAACAAAGACTTAACTGCCCCCAAAAAAAAGAAAATTCATTGGAACAGTACAAGATTAAAAAAAGAAAACAAGAGCATTCAAAATAAGGGATCAGAAAATTGACTTTGAATAACAAAAACGCACTTGATTAACAAACAAGTGCGTTTTTATATTTTGAAATTGAACAACTGCGTATTTTCACAGTTGATATCAGGTCATTTCTCAGTTAATTTTGAGTTGAATTAAAAAGTGATAAATAAAATTTAACACCATGTATCTCAAAAAAACAAAAAAATCATCTTTAACACGTTATACCATTAGTGTATTAAAAGTTTTGGCATTTATTTTATTTGTATTCTGTTTTTATCAGGCCTGTAAAATAACCACTCCTTAAATAGCCTTTCATTTAAGGGCTAGCGTGCAACTTTTATAAAATCCCAGGGCATTTTAGAAGTAGATTTTTTTTGTTCCTCTACAAGGAATTTAGCAATCTGGTTTAAAAAATTCTCATTTTCGCTTACAGTTTTATCTCCAAGAGCCACTAATTTTTCAATATTTGCCGGACTCGCAGCATCTAACCCTTCTTTAATACTTTCCAAACTACCCGGTTCTATCCTTACATAGTTCTTTTCTTTCCCTACTGAATGAAAAAGCTGTTGCAAAAAAAAGTCGCTTGTTTCGGCTACCCCACTCATCATAATATCTATTAAAGCGGGTACAATAGCCATTGCGCTACTCTTTTTAAAATGATCATAGTCATATGATCTTTTAGAGCGCCCTGTTCCTAAAGAGAGTAAATAAATGTCATTGATTCTGGTTTGATTAAATGCCTTTGTAACTTCTATTAAGCCACTTAACGCCGGATTTGTAGCAAACACCCCTCCATCAAGTAAAGGATATCTTACATTAGCTAAAGAGTGTATTTCAGCCACACTAAAATACGTTGGTGCTGCCGAAGTTGCCCTACAAACATCCTTTAAATAAAAATCCCTTACATCGCCACGCACTATGGCGTTCTGCTGTCTAAAAAAATGTGTTTTGCGCAGTTCTATATTATAAGCACTTATTATACAAGGCTTAATAAGCTGGCTAAGTTTTATTTTATCAAAATACTTCTTCAAAACCCCCTCAAAGATTTGGCTGTTATAGCGTTCTCCCGCTAAACCAAATTTTGCTCTTAAGCGCTTAAAGAAGCTCATTTTAAAAATCTCATTACCATGCTCCAGATATAGATCCAATGCTTCTTTAGCAGAAAATCTTGGTCGGGTTGGATGCTCATCCGATGGGCAAAGCAACAGACAGGTTAAAATACCTCCGGTACTCGTTCCTGCAAAAAAGTCAAAATAATCAACAATAGCGGCATCTGGATTTTTACTTTCTTTTTTTAATTTTTCCTCGAGCGCTACTAAAAGCATCCCTGGAATAATTCCTCTTATCCCGCCACCATCTATAGAAAGGATTTTCTTCATAATACATGTGGGTTACCGTAAATATACTTACTTATATTTTATTGCAAAATTCACCTGTGTATTTACACAGTTGTAAAAAAAATATCACATGCCTATGTTTGTAATAGCTATTTGGTTAAACAAATCTGCTAATCGTGCCGGCCTCTTTAGTACTTTGTTACCGGCACATAAGATTTAAAATGTAATTAATATAAAAATATCAATCACGTCTCTCAACGTCAATTACAAAATCACCTCCTATGAAAAAAATCAAAAGCCGGATACTTTTCCGGCTTTTGCTCTTTAAAATTAAAGATCCTGCGAAAGACCAGCGTGCCACTGAGACGGTGTGCAACCGTAAAAACGCTTAAATTCTTTAATGAAATGATTTTGATCAAAAAAATCGAATTTATAGACCAATTCCTGCCAGTTAACAGCATTATTCTCTGTAATAAAACTGTTGATGTTATTGAACCGTACAATCCTGCTAAAAGCTTTCGCACTAAATCCTACTTTTTCTCTAAACTGCACACCCAAATTAGTTTCAGACATTCCTACTTGCCGGCTAAGTTCTGCAATGCGAATAAGCCCTCTACTTTTCTGTATTTGGTCGCAAGCATACGCCACACTATTTACATTAATTTTTTCGGTATTAATTAACCGCTTAAGCAGCCAACTTTCTAATCTGGCAACAACTGCGGTTGGCATCTTTGCAACTTCCCTCAATTGTTCAGTTAAAATTTTAATTTCAGGAAAAAGAAGCTGTACATCCGTAGCTTCATTTGAGAAATAACGCTGCGGAATACCAAATAGTTTAAAAGCTCCATAAGGTTTAAAAATCACCATTATGAGTTCTTTTGGGTAAACATCGAAGCTTCGGCTATGGTCAAGTAAGCCCAAAAAACAAAGCGGATACTGATAAATCCTATCAACCCCCACCTCATGAAATAAATGTTGTTCATCAATCACGAAAGACATTTGTGTACTGGTAACCGGATAAATATTTAACGGAGCACCTGTATCACAAGAAAAGTTCATATCTAAATATAAGTAACCATCAATATACGGCTGGAGTGCCGGATGAGCCATAAAAAACTGATTATTTAAACTCATAATTTATCATCCATTGAATACCATATTTATCATTAAACATTCCAAAGAAAGAGCCCCAAAAAGACTTTTCAAGTGGCATAGTAATTACCCCACCAACGGATAAGCCGTTAAACAACCTAATCGCCTCTTCTTCAGTTTCAGCACTAATAGAAATATACGAATTATTACCAAGAGTTAATGATTGTCCTAAAGAGCTTAAAATATCTGTAGCCATGAGGATACTTGCTTTGCCAATTGGCAACGAAATGTGCATAATCTTTTCCTGATCCTCTATCGACATGATCTCACATTCCGGGATTTCTTTAAATCTTGTTAATACCAGGAATTCACCTCCAAATACCGATTTATAGAAGTTAAATGCTTCTTCTGCATCTCCATCAAAGTTTAAATATGAATTTAGAATTGCCATATCCAAGCATTTAGGCAATGTCGGTTAAAATGATTTTGCGACAAATAAGCTTTCGTAATTTTTACGGTGATACCATGCAAGAAATAAAACGCCAATTAGTAAAAATAAACCAGCTCCAATCCCCGAAGGATCAAGGGAACCATGAAACAAGACAATATTTATAACAATCGGAAATATAACAACATTAGCCAGTGTTACAAAACGCCCCGTGATAAAAGCAATTCCACAAATAAGTTCGGTTATCTTAATCAGATTCATTAAGTAACCAGTTGCATTTACGCCCAGCATAAATGTTTTAACATCCCCTTTAAGCTCGGGTTGTGGTACAAGATTAAAAAAATAGGATACTGAGGCAAATAAAAGTAATAACCCTATTAAAGTACGGACAATAATAACTGCAATTTTCATAGTTTTTAGTTTTTAGTTTATAGTTTGATTTTGGAATATGAATTTACTAAATTTATAATATTTTATTTAGTCGTATTTAATTGCCTCATAGCCTAATAGCCTACGCCATAATGCGATCTGACCAATACAATTTGCTTCACGATAAATAATGAATGCGATCAGCTCATAAGCAGTCATCTTTTCAAATCCCATATCAATCTCCTCGTTAAGTTTTTCATCAGTAACTTTTATTAATGCATCTCTTAATAGTGGACTTATCTTATCCCAATCTTCATTAAACTCACTTAATGGTGGGTAGGTAGCATTTTCAATTATTCCCTGATGATTTTCAAATAATTTATGGGCAGTCTGATTACCTGAAATACCCAACATATTTGCCAAATAATAGCGCTGCTCAACAAGGCTTCCAGCAAGCCACGAAACGTGATTAGCTTTAGTATTCAATCTGTTATGTGCGTCCCTTGTGGTGATTCCCAAAATGGCTTTCGAATAAAAACTGGTATGCATATCAAATAATACAAGAAGAGCATACATTCTTTCACTAGTTGTTTTGATTTCCATGATATTTACATTTTAATTTTTTAATGTTAATTTAGTGTAATCAGAATATAAATTCTGACTTTTACTGAGTATGTTTAACACTACGAACTTACTGCTATAATCTAACTATTAGAGAGGCAGTGTACGACAATATTAGGGGGTAATTGAGACATACTTTTTTACGATTAGAAATAAACAAAACTTAGATTAAATAATGCATTCTAGACAATTCTCCTGGCAAATTGCATGGGAATATCCACCATTTAGGCTCAAACTTATACTAGGAACAATTATACTTATCGGAATATTATTGTTTATTCCACAGTTTTTTCACCATATAGAATCAAGAGAAGGTACGGTATTAAATGATTGGTTATTGAAAAAAATACCAGCCATTGATGTTTCACTGTATATATTTATTATACTTTATGCAATAATTATCCTGTTTCTGGTACGGATGTCCAGAAACACTTCTATTTGCCTAACAGCATTATGGACATTCATATTCTTATGCATTGCCCGCATTTTATCTATTACATTAGTACCGCTTAACGCTCCTACCGGCATCATTGAATTGGCAGACCCATGTTCTATTCTTTTTTACAGATCAAATGTAATCACCAAAGACCTTTTCTTTTCAGGCCATACTGCTACTTTAATTATAGGTGGTTTGTGCATGCAAAGCAAAAGAGATAAGCTCATATCTTTTATTGCTGCGGTAATTGTTGGGGGACTTCTGCTTGTTCAGCATGTACATTATACAGCTGACGTTATAGCTGCACCATTCTTTAGCTGGATCTGTTGGTATCTTGGGAAAACCGTAGCTAAAACCTATTGAAAGGCCTGCTTACCCAATTGTTCGTCGCCCAGATATAGCCATATTACACCTTTTGCATATTTCGCAAATGCTTTACCTATATCTTCAAGGGTTACTTTATTGATGTTATCCAGCATGTCTTCTTCCATCTTATATCCTCCCAGCACCTCAGCTTCTCCAAGATCGTCAACAATAGAGCTTGAGCTTTCCTGATGCCTGTAATACCGTAAACGATGGTCTTTTTTAATTCCATCAAGAAACGATTGACTGTAGCGACCACTTCTAATACTATTATAAACTGCTACCATTGCCTGAAAAGATTTTTTTGGTTGTGTTGTACTCACATACATAGATGTGTACGGCATCTGTTGCATTTTAATAGTAGCACCCGGTGCGTAAGACAGGCCTTGTTTTACACGCAGCTCATAATGTAAATTTCCGCTTAAAGCATTTATAGCAAGCATAAAAGGAGCATAATCGGGGCTGCTCATCACTGGAGCATTCATTACGCCACTTATGTAATTTGTTGCCAACTCTCGCTGTTCTGTCAATAAATGTTCTCCCTCGATCATTTTTTGGTTGTATACAGGTGGTGTATAAGGTTTAGCGGCAATCCCTTTAAACGACTCCCTGATCTTTTTTTCGAGTGCTTCTTTAGTTATTTTACCTGCAACAACTAAAAACATTTTGCTTCTATTTAAAAGCTGATTATGGTAATAATTAGAAACACTATCGGCTGTAAATCCATTAACAGTTAAATCTTTACCCTTTGGCTCCGTACTGTATTGACTACCATTAAATATGGCCTGCATAGACATCTGTTCAATCCGTGATTCAGGAGATGCATGAAGCTGATAAATACCAGAAATTATTTTTTCTTTGGTAGACTGGAATTCCGTTTTATCAAAAATCGGATTCGCTACAGCATCTGAGAACAACCTCCAACCTTGTTCAAAATACTTTGAAATACAGTCCATACTAATCGTTCCATAATCAGTTTCAGAAGAACCTCCTATATTTATTCCATATTCATCTGCCAATTCCTTGTAATCATCAACACTATAATTTTTTGTACCACAAGATGCAGCAGCAGCCAAAGCAAGGTTCTCTATTCCCGCCTGCTCAGGTTTGTAATTCATCACCCCTCCTCTAAAATACATGCTCATGCTTATGGTTTCTTTTTGAGTGGGCCTTAAAATTACTTTTAAGCCATTCACATCAAACGACACAGCCTTGGTCTGGGATTTAGCCGAAAAAAGGAATAAAATAAAAATGAAGGCTAATATATATGGTTTCATCAGTTTAAATATTTTATTTGAAGAATTCTTGAGGTTTTACAGCGTCAACACTGCTTTTATTGATAATCATTCCGGCACAAAAGGGTTTACCTTTAATGTATTTCCTAACGTAATTAAGTAAATCTGCCCTAGTTATCTTATTCAGGTTTTCTTCATAATGAGTATAATAATCAACCGAAGCCGATGCCCACCAGAAAGAAAGCAAATGAGCATAATCTGAAGTTACTTCCCTACGTTCAACCTGAGATATAGAAAGTAATCGTTTTGCACGTTCTATTTGAACCTCCGAAAGATAATCCTCTTCATCCCACAAAGCAATCTGTTTTAGCACCTCCTCGTAGCATTCTTTAATTTTCGCAGGATTTGGACTTACCATAAAGCTAATAGGACCTGTATATTTCTGAGTATAATAATTTACACTTGCTTCTTGCGCTAGCCCCGAATTGATTAAAGCTTTCTTCAACTTTGATCCATTTTGGTTTACAATAAATGAAAATACATCTGCAGCATAAGTACCTGGTATATCATTGCGTGTGTCTGGTCCATGCCAACTAAAAAGCATATATGGAACAGGCATCTTGGTTGATTCTATGATATAATAATCATTTTTAGCAAGTGGTTTGAATTCCGGAATGGGCCACTTTTTAAAAGGATCAAAAGGCGATGCTTTCCAGCTTCCAAATATGTCTTCAGCACTGTTAAAAGCCTCGTCTACCTTTACATCGCCTGCAATTACCAATACAGAATTGTTTGGCCAGTAATACTTATTCTTTATAGAATCCATTTTTGATGGCGTGGCCGATAAAATCACATCATGATTTCCAATCACGTTCTTTCTCGAATAATTCTCTCCCCACATATGTTTCTTGTCGGCATCAATCAATGGATAAAGCGGACTCGACTCTTGCCTGGTAAACTCAGCATTTACAATTTCATTTTCCATTGCCATATCTTCCTTAATAAATATAGGATAGCGAATGGCAGAATTCATGAATTTTAAACCAGGTTTTAAATTTGCCGAAGGAAGGGTAAAATAATAATTTACAACCTCTTCTCTTGTGTTGGCATTTGAAGTAATTTCCAATTCATTACTTCTCTTATTGAAGCTCTCAAAATTTGGATAATCTTTATTCGCTTTAAAGAAGAGGTGTTCATAAAGGTGGCTTAATCCATTGTAATCATCAGACTCTGTAAATGACCCATTTCTGCATGCCATTTCAATCGTAGCAAGGGGAACAGTATTGTCTACAACTACTAATATTTCAAGCCCGTTCGGCAGCTTTCTGAAATACATATTTTCCGCTAGCTTCTGTTGCGAAAAAACAGAAATACAGCTCATTACGAGCACTACCGCAAGCAAAAGTTTAGAGCGCATATAGTTAAAATTGATATACCTAATTGTTTATACAAATACGTGTAAATCTTTTAATTTAACAAATAATTTTATGCCTTTTTCTCAATCTGATTTTTTCTTATATTGTAATTAATCAATTAACCAAATTAATCCCTAAGTATGAACAATTTTAAACTTCAATTTCCCCTAATTGTTGCGGGAATCCTTGCGTTCACTTCGTGCAAAAAGCAGGAACAAGAAAGATTACAATCTAAAGCCACACAGGAAACATCGGTAGCCCCTTCACTCTTATTAACTTACACCATGAGCAATTGGATGGGTTCCCTGCCAGATGCAACCAATGTAGCCCAGCTCTCTATCCCCGGAACACATGATTCCGGAGCAAGAACTGAACCAGTTGGCGGCACGGCTAAATGTCAGAATCTAAGCATTGCAGATCAGTTAACGGCCGGAGTCAGGTATCTAGATATCAGATGCAGACACATTGGCGATGCATTTGCTATCCATCACGGTTCAATCTATCAAAACTTAAACTTTAATGATGTGCTGAATGCGTGTATCGGTTTCCTGAATAGTAATCCAACTGAAACCATTATTATGAGTGTAAAAGAAGAATATGATCCTAGTAATAATACCAGAAGTTTTGAACAGACCTTTGATTCTTATGTAAACCAAAATCCTTCGAAATGGGATTTGGGCGATGGTGTTCCTACTTTAGGAGCTGTTCGTGGTAAAATAAAGCTACTAAGAAGATTTGGAGCTGGTACCACGAAGGGTATCGATGCTACCAACTGGGCAGACAACACCACTTTTAGTATTAACAATTCAGCAGCGAACCTTAAAATACAAGATTATTATAATGTAAGCGATGTAAATACCAAATGGTCGAACATTGAAACGCTTTTAAATGAGGCACATAATGATACTTCGAATAGGTTGTATCTGAATTATAGCAGCGGTTATAAAGCACTTATATTTGGTATCCCGAGCATAACTACCGTATCTAACTCGGTAAATCCTAAAATCAATACCTTCTTTACAAATAATACGCATGGAAAGTATGGCATTATTCCAATGGATTTTGTTGATGCAACCCGAAGTCAGTTAATAGTTAATACTAATTTTTAATGGAAGAGTCGTCATCCTGAATTTATTTCAGAATGACGACCCTACCTTTTTAAAATATCTTAAATCCTACTGAAAGGTTAAATATCCCGGTTTTTTCATCAAGACCTTTATTAATCTTTGTCAACCCTCTGCTATATCTGGCATCAATAGTCAAGCTACCTATATCAACACCGGCATTTACTACACCGCCGGCAGTAAACTTCTTATAATCAAACTCGGTTGGCCCTGCAGCTTTGTTTAAAGAATAGCTTAAATCCGGTCCAGCAGAAATTCTAAAATTCAATGCTTCCGTATTGATAAGCTTATAACCAACCATCAAAGGAATATTAACCTGTTTAAATTTAGGACTGTAAACTTTAGAATTGTAAGTATACTCACTTTTAAATGCAGTGTAATTTACCTCAGGTTGAAAATACAAAGCATCTCCAACCCTAGCAAAAACACCAATATTATAACCGGCTTTACCTTCCTTTTCTTTTACTTCTTTGAAACTCGTTGGAAGCGTTGCATAATTGATACCTGCTTTCAACCCAAAATTAACTCCTGATTGCTGCGCTTTTACCGAACCAATGCTTACCATGATTATTGCAATCATTAAATAGAACTTGTTTGTTTTCATACTTTCTGTGTTAGAATAATTTTTTAATTATTTGTGATTTGAAAGTATGACAACAGAAGTAACATTTACCCCCACGCGCCTCAAAAAATATTTTTAAAGAAAATCTTCCCGATGAGGTGTAAACGCATCAATTAGCATTCCTGCCTCCAAACAAACACAACCATGAATTACATGTGGTGGCACGTAATAACCATCTCCTTTTCTTATGATACGCACTTCTTCACCAATGGTCATCTCAAAAGCACCGCTATCTACATAAGTTACCTGAGTATGATGATGCTCATGCAAATCGCCTACAGCACCCACTTCAAATTTCGCTTTTACAAGCATAATCCGGTCATCATATCCAAAAACCTGTCTTTTAATTCCATTACCCAAATCCTCCCATGAGGTTTCGTTTTCTATCTGAAATAGGTTGCTTTGTATCATAATTTATCTTCAAGTTTTTGTCTTAATGTGTGTTCCCATTCTTTTTTTAACATGCTTAAAACAATCGTGTCTCTTCTGCTTCCGTCTAAACGGATAACACTACTTCTTAAAATACCTTCCACAGTACACCCAACACTCTTCATAGCAGCCACGCTTCTTACGTTAGTCGTATCTGCAGCAAATTCTACCCGTTCAAAGCCATTATTAAAAGCAAAATCAAACAGCAAATACTTACAGTGTTTGTTTAACCCTGTCCCATGAAATTGTTGCCCGTACCAGGTATAGCCCAGATTCAGATTATGCTGATTAAGCTTTATATCATAAAATCTCGATGATCCGGCGTAAGCATTTGTTCTTTTGTCAATAATAACAAATGGGTATTCCTTTTTAGCTTTTCTTCCTTCAATAGCCAATAGCAGATATTTTTTTAGATCTTCTTCAGTATCCCCTTTTTGTGTAGCAAAGCTCCATATATCAGGCTGATGAGCAAATTGGAGTAAACATTCTATATCACCTTCCTTTAAAGGTCTAAGAAGCGCGATTTCATCTTCTAAAACATGGTTTGCAGTAAAATCAAAGTCGATCATTTTATGCTTTTTATACGGGCTAAATATTGGCAAATGTATGAATTTGAGGATTGATTTTGATTGAATTATTAAGTCACACAAGGGTAATAGAA
>NZ_JBFTIZ010000129.1:0-10713 GCF_056395165.1 Pedobacter sp. 10L46_2 | reverse complement strand
ATGATGAATCGCGAAACTGGTAGAATATATGAGATGGAAAAAAATGGCAACAAATACAAATGGGTATTTAAGATGGGTAAGTGATAAACCCCCAAACAACAGCAAAGACGATGTAGAACAAAATAGGTGATATGGTCCCAATCAACCCATACTGTTCGCTGTATGCCCTTAGTGTGAATAAGAGCATACAGCTAAGAAATGTGGTTACGTGGATGATTAGCATTACGCTCTACGTTTCAACTTAGCATTGTGAGAACACCTGTTCAAATTAGTATGACCTTTCTTATTCCCATGACCATACATCATTCCATATTGCATTGGCGACATGCCATACTCACCGCGTTGAATTAGATCTAACCCTCCTACCGAATGGACTTTGCGTTCTTGGGCTTCCTTACCTGTTGCAGGCGTACCTTTCAATTCATTCTGAGTGGTGCCCTGTGTTAATGGCGCGGTTGCTTGGGCAGATCCCATTAACCCGGCAAGAGCCAAAGCAAAACCTGCGCCCAACATTGATAGTCTGTTTCTTTTCATTTTGATTGTATTTACGCCTTGCGGCTATGTTTAACCCTTGATGAGGGGGTTGGTTTATGCGACTGGCGGAACTATTGCAGGGGCTGCTGCTTTTATATCGGCAACGATTTTATCAATCTCCTCTGCAATGTTCTCTACAAAATCAAGCTTACGTATCGCGGTTTCACGTGACATCAATCCTGCTCCATACATTGAAACTACATTGGTAATCTCTTCAGTTTTATTTCGTGGTAAGTCAATTTTAAACGCAGGTTTCATTGGTAATGCAACAGCGTCCTTAACGGTCGTATTGCTGGTTGCTAAACAAGCCTTAAGTAGATTTAGTTGACGCTGCTCAGCCATACCGATTGGCCCTTTCTGATTAGCTTTAGCCTGGTTGGTAGATGGTAAGAACATCAGCTCAATGCTTACCCCTGGCATATTTCCAGTAAAGGAGGCGCTATCAAAAGATACGGATGGGGTATTGGTTTCCATGTAAATGTCACGCAAGATATTCTCACGTTCTTTATTGGCAGCTTCCTGACCTCCTTTAGTCTCTACATACTTAAGGTCTGCCCCTTGACCTTCTAACTGGAATGTTTTACGAGTATTGGCATTCTCACCACCTTTAGCAGCTACGATAGTGCCAGTACCAACAAGAATAGGGAATGCTGACATTTTATTTTCGTCTGCCGTATCTGAGTCGATTTCCTCTCTTCGCTCCAACTTAGGCTCCACATCCTGATAGATCCTACGCTTTGCTTCGTGAAGGATGTACAATGCTTTATCAACCTTAGTATCAAAACTAACCTCTTCAATCCATCCTTGCGCCCCCTGAACATAAGTTATTACTTTTCCAGATAGCAACAGATCCATTTTCTCCACATCCTTATCATCAACCTTAACGGTGTAGATTCGGGCGCAAGCGATCATGTCTTTATACTGGTTACGGATTGGAACAATGGTATTACCATCTTCAGCGCTGAATATCGCACAACGCCATTTGATCTGCTTACTACCAGGAGCAGCAAGATCACCCCAGAATCCTTCTTCTGCATCAACAGCATACCAGACTACCAACACTTGAAGATAGATCAAACGCAAACGCTCAATCTCCATACGTTGATAATCCATTTTGTTATCATCATACGTGCGCTCAATCATCGCAAGCATCTTCTTCTCTACATCGGTTTGTGGATTACAATCAATAGTAACTCCTCCACCAAGTGATAGATTTACACTCCAATCCACAATAACTTTTTCAGTAGCAGAAGGGATACGGTGAATGTCTCGGTATTCAGTACGGTATAATGGATTGCCTTGTGCGTCATCAAGACCAGTCGGAACTTCAACAGGGCGCATTGGCCTGTTGTCAGTTTTGGTAACTTTATGGTTTTCTGGTTCGAAGTTTAATGCTGCATCCGAAATCTCAGGAGCTAAGGCTTTAACCTTGTCTACAAGTTTTTTAGGATCTTTAATAAGTTCATCGAGTTCCAGTTGTTCCATTCGTGTACTACCCTTGTGGGCACACACAAAAATACCCCACAGATTGCAGGGTATTTAGTAGGTAGGCTTACGTGCGTAGTTTAATATTAGTTACGCTTTTCTTAAGTAATCGAAAATCTTGTTCTCAATCGCCTTTTGATCTTCAAAAACCTTAGTTTTAACTTCTTCATAATCTAAACCCTCAAGTTTAGCTATTATTCTACTTTGGTTTTTTAGAGACATCTCAACCATTGACTCAATTTGGATCATTTTTTCGACTGCACGATCAATCGAAAATAGATACTCGTTTTCTTGTAAATTTTCTTGCATGATATTTTATTTTAAATATGAAACATACCTAAAGATACGGATTGTAACTGGAATGTTACATATAATTAATTATGCAAGTTTTCCACACAAAAAGCAAGGTTATCATAACTAAAAGCTCAAAGCTTTAATCCCGAGTCCTTTCCTACCACCACAATACATCAAGTATTCACTATCAAATGCAGTGGTTGCGATGTACCTTTTAGTATCGCTACAATGCCCAAACTCTTCATAAGTAACTCCAGTTACCTTATTTTTCTTTTTGGTCTTTTTAATCGTTCCGTCACTATCTTCCAATGCATACTGGTAGTCAAAAATTGATTTCTTGCAGCTCTCGTGAATGCCAATGGTTATACCAGACTTACCATTGCCCTCATATATCTCATTGATGAAGCCGCCAGACTGAACAACCGATGGATTCTTACTTTGAATCTTCAATATCGGCCTGTATTCTTTCAAATATTCCAATATCTTAGTGAAGAAGTTCTCACCCTTCTCAAGCTTTACATCTTCTTTAATGGAAGTCCTATCTCCTCCTACGAATAAACCGGCAACCTCTCCTAATGGATAACGTTTAGCAAACTCCTGGCATAAATCCTTGACTCTATTGCGTGGATCCTCCAAACATATCTCATCGATCTGTTGCAGGTGTTTTCCTTTTATCTGCCACAAAGTACATGTCAGGTATGGATTTACGTTCTCATCCCATGACATCCAAATAGGCAAAGACCTATCCCATTTAATATTATTCACATGATCAGCGTACTTGAATTTCTTCCAGAACTCACCACCGGTCCTGATCTTACCCCAATCACCAAGTCCATAAATTCGGTAATATTCAAAATCGGTTACTTTGTCCTTTTCAAAGTCATCTATGGTATGCTGATCAACAAAACCGCCTGATTGAACTAGCTGACCTGCGGCATTTACAGACCACTTCCCGACAATAAAAATGTTATCTAGATAATTTGTTTTGAATACAACCAGGTTGCCTTTCTCATTAACCCACATCCCGGCAATGTTTGATTCAACTTCTGTCAATTCCTCCAAATCAAACACCTTAGTTTTAATCCAATGCTCTTCGCTAACCGGGTTGAATATGCCAATGATCTGCTGATTAGCCTTACCGCGCAAACGCTTACGGATCTGTTTCAAGTCGTTCTCATCAAACTGGCTGATCTCTTCCAAGACTACCCGTTTAAAGTTTGCAAGCCCTTTAATCTTCTCGCTATCATCTAGGCCTCTGAATCTAACGTATGAGCCGGTAAGCTTACACATGATATAATTCTGCTGGATGACAAAATAATCTTCAAGGCCCCAACCTTTAATGATCCCTGTAAAATCTGAATAGATAGAGTCTTTAATGTCAACCGCATACTTACGCAATACCATTGTGTTCTCATCTTCATTCTCCATCATGGAAATAATAATGAGCTGCACGACGCTGTAAGTCTTACTGGCAGATGAGCCACCATAACACCAAATGAAACGAATTAAGGGGTTTAAAAAGGCATCGCGAAGATGCCAGTATAGATTGTTGAATATGTCAGGATTAAAATCAAATTTAATCTGCCTTGTTTCCACCATATCCTATTTTCACTGTTGTATTCAGTTCTCCCTTAAGGTCAAGCTCAGATTTTTCAACAAGCATGCCTTTAAACTTAGCAAGGGTAGTTAAAGCAGCATCTGCACTGTAAGGCTCAATCGAAATACCATCTCTGGTATGTTTAATTGACTTAATAATTCCACACTCTTTATCATCAACAACTTTAACCAAATCTAGTTCAGCGACTTCTACCATCTCGGTTTCACCATCAACAACTCGATATGCATTTGGATTCTGTTCAAGTTCAATCTCAAGTCTAACAATTTGTGACCTGGTAATATTTAGTTCAGCTTGGAATTTATCGAACTCTTCTCCAGTGTATCCCATTCTATCACAAAAGATCTCCTCACGGATCACCCAATCATTTCTACGCTTAATAACCTCTTTTAAAGGCATTATTACCTGAGGAGTGTAAGGAACTTTCTTTTTAACCAAATAGTCCTTCATATCAGTTCTGGCAATGTTTGTGAAGCGTTTTTTAATTTCTCCCTCACTTGCTCCTGCTTCTTCCAGTAAATTATCGATATATTTTTTGATATGAGGTTTTCTGAGGTTCTCGTATCCTATCTCAGCACAGGTGTTCTTTGAGTAACCAGAATCTCTTGCCGACCTTGAAGCGTTAAAATCTTTAATGTATTCATGGCAGAACTTAACTTCTTTCGCTGTTAACTTAACCTCAGGAACTAGAATGGTTACAGGTGGCTCCATCACGCAAATAAATTAAATTGTGTATCCTCAGGGTGAATACTAAAAACCTTAAACCTATCCACAACACTCATAACTTTCAACTTGAATGGACGAATGACTCCATTGCTATTTGGAAGCATAGGACTTTCAGTATAGACTTTTAATGCGTTGATGGTCTCAGGATTATTAACACCTAAAACTCTTTGCATCTCATCACGAACTCCTGCTGGTAATTTACCGGAAGCTTTTGCATCTTCTTTACGTCTTAGGTATGATAGCGGTTGATAAAGTTGATATACACAACTGATAAATATTAATTTCCGAGTTTCAAAATCCTCCTCTGTGAATGCATCAAGTACTGATTCATAGATTTTCTCAACATACTTTGGATTAACCAAAGTCCTTTTGAACTGGCTAATAATCTCCTGTGCCATTTCAGGATTGGTTTGCGAAATTACGCGCCCTAATATCTCAGCTTTTGATAACATGCTACCTCCTATTGATTATTAACCCCACTTAGTGGGTGTTTAAAACAAAAGTAGTTACAATATTCCATTATTCCAAATATTAGTTAATGCATAATTAGCACCAAATTTTTTTATCATTCTGAGCTTGATAAACTTCTCTCCTCTCCATTGTTTTGTATTTTCCTGTTGCTCTGTTGATGAACGTGTCCAACGTTGTTCCGATGCTCGTCATTGGCCATGGCACAGGAATTCTGCTATACTCACTGTCAAGTGTACTCTCCGACCCTATTAGCTCCCATGTACCGGTAGATCCAGTAAAAGATGAACACAAGTATTCTCCTCTCGAATTGAGTACAGGATTCATGCCACAAGCCTTTCCAATGCTTTGTTAAACACCTCAGACCTTCCAAACTTAGAAACATACCATCGGACAAAAGCTGCGAACTCAGTTGCGATGATGTATACCCCTCCTGCTTCGGTTATATGTTCCTCATACTTCTTCTGATCATTTGATTGCTTATCCCTACCGATTTTAACTTCAATTTTTACCGATAGGCTGGCTACCGTTGCAGAAATATCGGCAGTTCCTTTTGTTCCAGTCCCTTTCTGCCATTCTACTGAACCAATACGCATGTGCTGGCCAATGCTGTTGGTTACAACTTTGGTCCGGTCAACCATACGTCCTAAATTATTGATCCTTTCGGCAGCTCCTCCGGATAAGTTGATAAACTGAATTATAGCTTTAGTCAAACCGTTTGCAGTACGATCAGTGTGTTTAGTTCCAATCACATATTTTGTAGGTATTGATGGGGACTTATGCTCCCTGGTCAACTTATCCATTTCAGATAAAACTTGCAGCGCTGATATTTTTTTGGTTTTCTTTTTCATATCAAGTTGGTTATAGTGTGCTTGCTCCATTTCGGATTGGAAAACGTTTTGGTTCCTTGTACCGTTTTCTCTTAGGTAATCTACCTGATCCCTGATGTCTTTTATTTTTACAATACTCATAATCTATTCTCCTGCGTTAAATGCTTTATTTATGGATTCCAATTGTTTTTTTAGTGTTTCTATTTCGACCTGTTGCTTATTCCGTTGGTGGATTGAATTATTCAATAGCCATCTTAACTGGTAGTTATGATCATTCACTTTATTGCAGCTATCCAGAAATTCATCAAGAAGCAATAAACGTTTCATGCTTTCGAAGTACTTTTCATTTTGACCATTTTTAATGCCGTAGGAAGTAAGTTCACCAATCATTGACAACACCACACCTCTAGCAGAAAGTATCTCCATCGAGGGCTTTAAAATAGTGTCAATGGTAAATTCCCTGGCTTCAGCTATTGCTTTATAATATTCTTTGCTTTCCATGGTTAAAAAGGGGTATCATCTTTTTCATATAAATTATTTACTATGTCTTGGTTTATTTCAAATTGGGCACTTGGCGTCATTGCTGTTGAAATAGGTTCAGGAACAATTTCATGTTCAAAAGCATAAGAATCCTTACCATTAACTTTCTCATAGTACCTGTTTTTTTTCCAATCAAAGTATACTGACACTGATCCCTTCTTAGCCGTGCCTTTTGGTTTTGCCTTTAGTATTTTGATAATAGCTTCGTTTTCTGCAAATGGCAATCCTGATGATGGATTTAATGTTAAATCAACCTTTCCATTAACCCGGTTATGTTCTGGTCTCCAAACCCCAACAACATTAAATGCCCTACGCCCCCATACTGCACCTCCGGCAAAACTGTTTAGTGTCGGTACCGCAGTACAGTATACTTCCTGTCCAGTAACATCTTTTAAAACAATTGGTGGCAGGTCCTTTGCATGAGTTACGATGTTATTGTGCCAATTATTATTCTTAGCTTCTTGCCTTACACGTTTCAATGCCCAAGCAAGATATTTATCCTCTCTGCCCCCATATTTTACAAGATCCTCTTCTAAATCGTTAAACGGATCCAGTGAAGTTGTATTTAGTTTTATGCCTAATTGCTTCTCCAGTGATTTCCAATATTTATAGAAGCTTTCAATGTCATGATCAGTGTCATCGGCATTTATTGGGAAGAAATATTCACTCAACCAATTCATGGCTCCGTGAACTTCTTTCTCTGTAGGAGCATTAGGGTTTGATTTAAAAAATGGCTTCTTTAGGAATTTACTAATAAGCTCCGCAATCACGTCCTCCATGTTTCCAATTTCGCCAGACAAGAAACCATGCTTCCATCCAAAGCTCTGTGTTTGGTTGAACATCATTTCCATATGAAACTCTGTCTTACCAGCACCTGCAAATCCCAAATAGAAAGTTGAGTATCCGAGCTTGAAACTTAATAATTCATCCAAGTTTCTAAATCCGGTGTTTATGCCTCGCTGTATTCCGGTCTCGTAGTGGTGCATTACCGAGTCCCTGTAGTCGTTTATGGTTAGTTTCATTTGAATAGGTTTACATTTTTGCTTTGGTCTATTGCTCCTTTATTTACAAAAGGTTTTATGCCTTGTCTAACCTCCTTATCTCTTGAAATCCATCCAGATGCAGCATTTTTCCACTTAGTCATCTTGTTTTTGCCAACCATCCAATTTTTAGATTCATAAAAATTTATGAATCGTAAAGATTGATCATTGCATTCAGATTCAGTCCATAACGTTTCCAAAGATTTTGACACAAAAAATTGAAAAACTTCATCAATTATTGGTGGAGCGAAACTCTTTTTCTCTACTTCTTTTGTTTTATTTTCTTTTGTTTTATTTTCTTTAGGGGTAACTGTTCTCGGTTTATCACTTTTACTTAGTAAATACTTACTATTACTTTGTAAATGATTACATGTAATGTTTAAATGTTTACATAATAAAGTTTTATCCAAGCACTTGTTAGTTCTCCTTTTGTAAGCTTCCTGGATGAAATAAATAAACTTTTCTGACCAAACAATTTTATAATCTTGCCATAACTCTTTATCAAATTCACCAAGTTTACAGAGGTCGCTTATAATATTATCAAGCATATTTTCGTCGACCCTACACTTAGAAGATAAAAACATAAATTGGATTTCATCTGATAGGTTAAGATAGTGAAAATCAGTTACAGCAATCTCCCTCAATAATTTAATCCAAGTAGAGTATCCATCGTTTCCGTAACGATTTTCTATGTAATTTATGGCTTTACCCTCTTTGCATAAAAAGGGAAAATAATCCACATTATTTTTTTCAGGTTGTGCCATAATGGTATTTTTATTTGGTGAAGGTTTGTTTTAATTCTCTGAGAACCTTGATTAAATTTTCTATTTCCTCCTTGCTTTCGAATTCAAAATATTCTGGACCATCAATGGACTGAATTTTAATTACACTTTTGTTTTCTGAAGTATTGTATGCTGACAATTCAGCACCGGACTTATCCGTAAATAATAATGTTATCATTGGTTAAAATTTTTTAACTGTTTTATAAAGATTAAGCAAACAATCTTTTAAGACTTTGTACGCGATTTTCAGGTATAGGTTTAATGCCTTTTACCCATTGCGTTATTAATGAATTTGATACGTTTAGCTTGTCTGCAATGAACTTCTGTTTAATACCTCTACTGGATATCAAGTTTTTAAGATGCTTAGCCTCCATTTTTAACTATTTTATAATAATTGATTCGTAAACTGTTTTAAATATTTGCCAATCCGATCTAATTTTAGAAATGATTGGCCTATCTCCAGTATAGTCGAAATTTTTGTCCGGCTGATTAGACAAGTTGTTAATCTTTGAGGCCCAACTAACAAATGAATCAGCAATATTTGTATGGGTTTTTATAACAATTGCGTAGTCATGATTTGCAACTATTTTATCTTTTGAGCAAATGTGGAATGATCCTTTATTTTCGCAATAGTACACAGCGACATGGATGTTGTTAATGTTCTGAATTCCATTAAGTCTTTTCATAAAACACGTATTTTAGTTAAACATTAACCCCTGCAAATAGAGTGGTAGACAGCCATTTCTGCGCTGATGCGCTAGAGATACTACTTACAGGGGTTAATGTTTGAATTTCTTTTTACAACCGTCTACCGTTGCGATAAAACAAATATAAACAATTATTTCAATTATTAGTTAATGCATAATAATAATCACAATTTTAATCTTGCTGCGATGTATTTAGCCCTAACCGCTTCTATATCCTGACCAGGTTTAACGTAAATTTCAGTCTTGCTATCGATACGAACTTTAGTACAAGTAGATAAATCAATGACGCGAGTTGGTATTGCTTTAGCCTGGTGCTTTATAGTCATAGGCGGCATCTTACTCTTACGCTCAGACTTTGGCTTTGGAATATAGACGCGTTTAACTCCGTCAATAGGCTTTCTTCCATTGTTAACACGAAGATCAGGTTTCCCCGCTTCTCTATCCAATCTGCGTTTTTCTTTCGCCTTTGCATTTTGTAGATCTCGATTTAACTTAGCTTTTTTGGCTCGTATAGCATCCTTTTTCGCTTTAATTTCAGCAATTTCAGCGGCATTTTCAATTCTTTGACGCTCACGAACACCTCGCATATAGATCTTCATCTGTTCCCTTCGTTCTTCAGGTGTTAATGCCCCCTTAGGAGGAAGCCCTTGCGCTGCCCTTACTTCTGCTCGTTCTTTCTTTAATCTTTCATTTTGCGCCTTATTCCTGGCTATTCTTCTGGCTTCAGCTACGCCAGGAGGTAATTTTGGATTCATAACTTTAATTCTTTTGTTTAATGTTTGCGCCAATTACTTCAACTTCTTTACTCCATAAAGGACTATCCGGATAAACTCGTCCGTACCAATCCTCCTTCTTAGTTGGGCCATCATGCCTGATAATACTTACGTAAGTTGCATGTACCATATGAATGCTCCTTGGTGTAGCATTTGGTGCGGGGAAGAATTTCTGTCCGGGGCTGAGTTTGGTGAATAGGATTTTCATGCTGCCATTCTTAAAGTCCTACATTTATCTGCCATTGCTAAACACCAGGATGTTACTACATGAGGCACAACACTGTTACCAATGAATTTTTTCTGGTCTGTTTGATTGCCTTCAAGTTTATAATCGGATGGAAATCCTTGTATAAGTATCAGCTCGGAAACCTTCAACATTCTCATTTTGATATCGGCTAATCCATATAATGCCATGAACTGTTTAATTCTGACCATCACCGCGCTATCATCATCGTAAATCGGGATGTTAACATTTTTATCAATTGAATACTGTATTAGGTACAATGGCGCTTTATCTTGTCTTGCGACTATTGTAACGCATGGAACGTTAGTGCCTGTGCAATGGCCGCCATGAGAGGGATTTAGAATAAATGGCTGGCAATTAATTAATCTGTGCTTATCGTTCGGCATCAATGTGCCAGCAGGTTGCTCGATCGATTGATATTGATTTGAATTTCCATTACCTGAATAGGTTTTATCAAAAAATATAGGTTGTATTTTGGATAACGTGTCTTTTGTACCAAGAGTGGGCGCGGCAGTATCGATTGAAACAGCATTCTCACCAGTTCCATAATATTTGGCCAAAAAAGCAGGATTAACAATATAAGGATGATGGCGGCTGGCTAACAAAGTTTTTGCTGGTTCATCTACTGAGCTCCCAACGTTTTTAAAGTTGGTGTTCATAATGAAAGGCTGAGCA
>NZ_JBFTIZ010000128.1:0-20758 GCF_056395165.1 Pedobacter sp. 10L46_2 | reverse complement strand
AAATAACTGCATCTGATCTTCAAATGTCCGTATCAGATTTGTTCTGTCATTTATAACATTTAGCTTACTGCCATCACTCTGATCAATTTGTTCTGCCGCAATGTCTCTAAAACCAGTAATGTATGGGATGTGCGACAATGCAAAACCCCAGTTAATTCTGCTTTGCTGGTTAATATAACCTACAAGGCCACCAAAATCATAGATTTCGCCGTTTACAGACAAGTTGGCTATGATCTGATTTTTACCTAAAATATCGCTGAACATCCCTACAATACCACCCTGAACTCCAGTTCCAAATCTACTGGTTGAAACCCCAACGCCGCTATTGGCCAGATAATCAAGTTTGAACTTTGGTTTGTATGGAACCAGTTTCATGGAATCAGTAAGGGTTTTTTCAAACTTTTCAAAGTTTCCAAGATTAGAATTTACAATGTCAACCCCGGTGTTTTCCATTGGAGGTAATATCGCAGCGTCGAAATTCACTTCATTTACATCAACCGGTCTTGATTTGAAATTGCTGACAGGAGAGTTGTACAAAGTATATCTTTGGTAGCGATAGTAGCTATAAATAATGTCGTCGTTTCTCGAAACTGAAATAGCTGGCGAGAATTCGGTAACACCACTAATACCGGTAAAGTAGTCGGTAAGTTGTTTTGCGGTATTATCGCCAAGATTATATTCATATAAATTCCTGAAACCATCTCTGTTAGATAAGAAGAATAACCTTTTGCTATCGCCAGAGAACTGCGCATTTAAGTTGTTTGCACCAGGGAATACAGGTACATCTGTTAACGACTTACTTTCAATATCATATATTGAAAGGTTGATCGGGTGTACAGCATTGCTGCTGTTTTTCATCATTGAAGCTCTATCTGAGGAAAAAACCAGTTTTTTTCCATCAGGAGAATAACTAGGTGCATAATCAGAATAAGCATCATTGGTAATCGGCGTTACCGTTTTCGTTTTGATATTGTAAGTGAAAATATCGCTCTGTCCCTCAACCATTCCAGAGAATGCAATATCATCTCCATTTGGTGCCCAGGTAAGGTTTCCAAACTGCTCAACATTACCCATATCCGTTCTTAAAGCAACGCTTCCATTGTCAACATTGATCACCATCAATTGGTTTTTACCTTTACTAAAAATACTAAAGGCAAACTGCTTACTATCCGGCGACCAAGCACCTGCAGATTCCAGAAAGTTAAAATCATCAATATGCGAATTGGCTACCTGACTACTTAGCTTTCGCATTATCTTTCCCGTCTTGGCATCCGCTAAAAAGAGATCTATGCCAAATAAGTCTTTTTCTGAAAGGAAGCAGAGGTATTTTCCGTCAGGACTGATTGCAGGAGCCACGTTCATATTTCCCGCATTCTTGTTGTCGATAATTTTTGTACCGCTGATCTTGATCTGAGAACTATCAGACTTTAACATTGGACGGTAATGCGATTCTATCGCATTTTTCCACAGTCCTGATAACGTATTGTCATCATATCCGAAGGTATATTTTAATCCATTCTCATATCCAAATCTTGCTGTGGCTTTAAACAAAGGAACAATAGTCGTATCGCCATAAACAGAACCTACAAAAGTCCAGAATGCTTGTCCGTAACGATACGGAAAGTACTTATTAGAATTGGTAAGGTCTTTTAATGAAGGAATATCTCTGTTTAATAACGCATCCCTCATCCACATTGAGGTAAAAGCATCGGTTTTACCAACAGAAAGATATTCTGCCATACCCTCAATCATCCATAAAGGAATCTGGCTAATGTTTTCCAGACCAATAGAATCTTTCTCAAGCAGGATATGGTATTGAAAAGCGTGAACCAACTCGTGACCTAAAACGTGTCTGGTTTGGTTATTCAGCTCCATTACAGGCATAATTACCCTGTTCTTAAGCGCCTCAGTAACACCGCCTGTACCCACCCCAATTTCACCCTGTAAAGCAGTAGTCTGCTGGAAATCAGGGTGGTTATTGTAAAGGATTATCGGATTCTTTTTAAGGAATGTATCTCTGAAGATCTCCTGATGCATTTTATACCATGTTTCCGCATCCTGTGCGAATTTCTGGATCATCTTTTCATTTTTAAGATAATAATAAAGCTCAAAATGTGGAGTTTGCAGCACCTTAAACTTCTCATTTTTATACCGCACCTTGTTCTGTCCAAAGTATTGAGCCTGAACGGAAACAGCCGATATCATTAGGAAGACCAGCAGTGGAATTAGCCTTCTCAAAAATGTAGAGTTCATGATCATAGTATGACTATTATTGGTTATAATTTATAAATATTAAAAACTACTGTTGTTCGTTTTTCTTTCTCTCTTTTTCTTTTTCCTTTTCTTCCTGCCGCTGCTTTCTCTTTAACTGACGCTCTTCTTTTTTAGTTAGGGGAGCTTCTGTGGCTGGTTGTGGTTTAGCAGGTTCAGGTGTTTTATTTTCTTCGGGCTTAGGAACTACAACATCCTGTTGAACAGGTTGTGTTTCTTCAGTTGCAGGAACATCAAAATTTGTAGAATCTACAGCCATACTGTCGGTACTTGTTGTGTCAACAGTATATCTAGGTGTAGGGCAATCAATATCCCTGGTAATTTTAACTTTCGATTTAGGGAAAGGTCCCATTGTATATCCGGTACTTTGATCCTTATAAACCTTTTCCATAAATTTTGCGAAAATAGGCAGGGCAGTTCTTGAACCTTCACCGGTTTCCCCGTTTTTAAAGTGGGCCGTACGCTCGTCGCAGCCAACCCAAACACCCGTGACCAGATCCTTAGTAACCCCCATATACCAGGCATCAACATAATCAGATGATGTTCCTGTTTTGCCACCAATCTGGTTATTGTTTTTCCATAAATCCCATTCCCAAAGCGCCTGCGAAGTTCCACCAGGTTCTTCCATACCACCTCTAAGCATATACAACATTAACCAGGCTATTTCTTCGGTAAGTGTTCTTTTTGTTTTCGGCTTAAATTCTTCAATCACATTGTCATCCAGGTCAGTAACCTTTTCAACAAGGATCGGCTCTGTTTTGATACCACCATTTAAAAAGGTCCCATAGGCTTTAACCATTTCATAAACAGTTACATCATTTGGCCCAAGGCTCACAGAAGGTACAGATGCCAGGTGACTGTCAATACCACATTCATGTGCCCATTTTACCACGTTTTCCGCTCCTACTTTTTCAGTAACCTGAGCAGTAATGGTGTTTACTGATTTAGCCATGGCCCAGCGCAGCGACATTTCGCGATAGCTATTGCTCCAATCTGCATTTCTTGGCTCCCAATATTCTGTCTTTCCATTTTCCTGGTAAGAGATACGGACAGGTTTGTCTGTAAACTTATCACACGGACTCATTCCTGATTCCAAAGCTGCTAAATAAGCAAATGGTTTAAAGGTAGAACCCGCTTGTCTTTTAGATTGATTTACATGGTCATATTTAAAGAACTTATGATCAATACCACCAACCCAAACTTTAATCTTCCCATTAAATGGATCCATGGTCATCATTCCGGTATTCATTATTTTACCATAATACCTGATGGAATCCATGGTCGAAAAGAGTGTATCTCTATCGCCTTTCCAAGTAAAGATTTTCATTTTCTTTTTCTTGTTGAAATAAGCTTCTACAGAATCAGGAGAATTGCTGAATTTCTTTTGAAGAAGCGCATAAATGGGTAAGTTTTTCTTCGCACGTTCAGGATAATCTACTTTTTTCTTTTCCGAATCTTCCCATGGATCTTCCGTGCCCCAAACGTTATAAAATCTTTTCTGAATAACTTTCATCTGCTCTGAAACAGCTTCCTCTGCATATTTTTGCAGTTTAGAATCTATTGTGGTATAAATTTTCAGACCATCCTCATAAAGGTCATAACCATTATCTTCACACCATTTTTCCAGATACTTATCCACTGCAGCCCTTAGGTAAGAATCGCCGTCACTGCCTTCATCAATACGTCCTTCTTTAAGCTTTATTGGTTTGTTTTTGAAACTATCCAGCTGGGCAGCATTGATGTAATTGTATTTATTCATTTGAGCCAAAGCCACGTTGCGTCTTTCTAATGCTCTATCAGGGTTTTTTATAGGGTTGTATAAGCTGGTACCTTTTAACATACCTACCAATAAGGCCGATTCCGGTATATCCAGTTCGTTTGTCTGCTTATCGAAGTATATTCTTGCAGCTGTTTTTATTCCATAAGCATTGTTCCCAAAAGAAACAGTATTCAGGTACATGGTTATGATGTCGTTTTTGGAATAATTAGATTCCAGTTTAACAGCCGTAAGCCACTCTTTAAGTTTGGGTATAAGCGTCCGCAATAGCGGGATATGACTTAAAAGTCCTTGCGATTTATTGTAACGTGTGCGATAAAGATTTTTTGCCAACTGCTGAGTAATTGTACTGGCACCTCTTTTATCGCCGGTAGCGGTAGATATCCCGCTTGATAATAAGGATCTAAAATCGATGCCCATGTGGCTGTAAAAGCGTACGTCTTCAGTTGCTACAAGTGCATTAATTACACTTGGTGCTATTTCATTAAAATTTACCGGAGTACGGTTTTCTTTGTAATAGCGGCCAATTAATTTGCCGTCGGCTGTGTATAATTCTGAGCCTACACGAAGGGTAGGGGCTTTTATATCTTTAGAGGAAGGAGAATAACCAAATAACCATAAAAAGTTAAGTTGCAACGCACAAAAGAAGATAATGATACAAAAAAGAACTATGCTCGAATAACGGATGTACTTATTGCGAATTTCTTTAAACATGTGATAAAGATGAAAAAAAACGTAAAACTGTTAGTGTTAAATAGTGTTAAAACTTGCAATGCAAATAAACACAATTAATTAATAAACTGGTTGATTTGATATTTCAAGTTGCTTTATTCTATTTAGCGTATAATTGAGAGTGCAAAAAGATTTATAAAACAATTGTTAATCAGGAAAATAAGAACACAAAAACCAGTTTTTAGCATCTGGAATTACTATGAATTTAGGCTTTATGCATCAAAAAACATAAACAAAGATAATAAATTGGGAGCCCAATTATTCATGAAATCATGATGATGATCACATCTGTGTTGTTATTTAATTTTCACCAGATAAAAATGTTCCAGAACCGAGGGGCGGCTTTTTGCCAGTATAAACTTTGCTTTCAGTTTGGTGATGTGGTAATAATCAAATTGCTTCAGTATTTCTAAATTGTATTTGCTTTTGAGATAGGGCAGCTCAGATTCGTGGGTATAGATCACCGTCTCTTTTTGATCCTTTGTCTCTTCAAGATCAGCATCGTCGTATAGATATTTAACTTCTTTATTTGCATAGAAATCAAAAGAGAAAGCATGGTCATATCTGAAAACAGCCGGGATGGCTTTTATGTCGTTTGCCTGCAGCCATTTACCCGCTTCCATGCCCGACTGGTATTTTAAAATAGAAGGATAAAAGAACAGGTAAAGAAAGCTCATTATCCCAATTGATAAAACTGCACCTCTGCTTACAATGGTTTTAATGGATGCCCCTTTAAACAGTAAAAAAGCACTAACTGAGGTGATTAGTAAAATTGCAAGTGCCGCCCCATAAAACTGAAATTTGAAACAAACTGCAATTGTGCCAAGCAGTAAAACTACAATTAGGAAGATCACATTTTGTATAATAAGGAATGTTTTGATCCTCTTTTCACTGATCCTCACTAAATATAAGGCAGTAATAATTGAAAACTGAGGGAATATGACCAGTATATAATGTGGAAGCTGAAATTTAGAAAATGAAAACAACAAAAAGGTAATAAATGCCGAACTCCAGATGATAATCGTTTCGGGTGGAAGAACACTTCTTGAATGTTTTTTAAATAAGTCGACTATACCCACGTAAAACAGTACAGACCAAGGTAAAAACGCCCATAAAGTAGTGTGCAGGAAAAAGGATAGATCACCTTTTCCTTTAATTGGGCCGGTATTAAAGAAACGTCCAAACTGACTATCCCAGAAAAAGAACCTAAGCCCTGATACCCCTTGCTGTCCAAATACTGTTTTTTCAGGATGCAGGTCAAATTGCACATACAGGGAATATAGTTCGGGAGTTATAAAAATTAAAATAAGTGTAATGGCGATCCACCATTTCGGTTTTAACAATTCCTTTAATTGTCTGGTTATAGCCCAGTAAATAATAAAACCACAAAATATCGGAACCAGGACAAATATCCCTTTAACCATTACTGCGCAGGCTGCAAAAAAAGACCCTGCAACAATATGTAAAAAAGATTTTTGACGTGCCCTGTCGTAATGGTAAATGGCCGCTGTAACAAAAGCCGCAAGATAAGCTTCTGCTCTTACATCAGAATTGGAGATCAATACGTGCAAACTTGTCAGAAATATAATAGCACTGATCAGGGCAGTTTTCCTGTTAAAATAATCTGCAGTAAAACGATATAGATAAAACGTTCCCATCAGACTGATTAAAAAGGAAGGGAGTTTGTAAGCAAAAGCAGATATCCCAAAAAGCTTAAAACTTGCAGCAGCGAGCCAGAAAGGAAGATGCGGCTTATCCAGCCAGTCTTTGCCATGTACATAAAGGTTAAGCCAGTCGTTTCTTAGGATCATATTTTTAGAAATGCTGGCATATAAGGCTCCATCCGGTTCCATCACTTCATTAGATAAGGAAAAAAAGCTAATAGCAATCAGCACCGAGATCAGCACTTTATAACACCTGTCTTCAGACAATTTTAAGGATATCATACTTAGCTAAAGTATCCTTAAGCTATAAGCTGATGATTAACTTATTAATACCTAATAGTTAACGATTAACGGCCAGCTTGTTCTATGATTATGATTTTATTTCCGTTTTATGGTGGTAAAAAACTTTATTTTACGATTCTTTTCAATTGTATAATGGATACCTCCATCCGCGCTGTAAGAAGCACCAGCATTTTGTTCAGTAGCTTCATCATGATACATGAACCCATAAGCTCCTTTTTTTGAAGCAGATTTTAACACCAAAACATAGCGGCTGCCTGCCACAACAGGAATATCTGGACGAACGATAACATTTGAGGGCGACCAGCTCACCGAATCTTTAGGGATGTTAATGGTTTTTAGCGGTTTCCCAACAGGAAGTAAGGAGGCATCTGCCTGATACATCATTATAATCAGATCTGCATCAGGATCATTGTTCTGGAATGTAGTAATCGAAACGGTATTCAGAATTCCTGTACGGCTTGCCCTAAAGCCCTGTCCACGTTGAATCTCATTACTAATGTCGCAAAAGCCTTTGAAGTTTTTAATCCCCGTATCATTATCCACGTCCTTAATCACCTGCTGTTTTCCCTTGCTGCCTGTTGCAAGCGAAAGCGTAACCTCATTCTTACAGACCATCGGAAGTATAGATCCATCCTCGGCAAAGTTTAAAGGTGCCCAGTAAAAATTAGCAAGAGATTCATTTTTTGCAGCATTATTCCATAGGTCACTTCCGTAGAGGTAGATCATGCCCGAAGTTAATTTTATCGGCGAAACAAATGATGGTTGGCCTCCGCAAGAATTATTACTGATCTGAATTCCTTCAGACCATGGGCCTAACGGTGTTTTGGCCGTTCGGTAAGAAGTACCGGTTCCAGCGCAATAGCCACAGTTAGGGTCTGAATAAGTAAGGTAATAAATCCCCTTTCTTTCAAATAAAGAAGGAGCTTCTGTTTGCCCCGGTGTAATCGCTTTGGTAACTGTTCCACTGCCACTTAGGTAATCATCATTCAATTTTTCAATCACTATTGTCCCTTTTGATCTCCAATCGGTATAGGCGAGGTAGCCGGTCCCGTCTTTATCTACAAAAGTATCATGATCACCATTGTTCAATCCAGCGGCAGGAGCATCTGCGTTCACCGCCAATTTTGGTTCTGCAACTTCAGTAAACGGACCTGCTGGGTTTTTACTGGTAAATACCCGAAATCCTGAAACATTGTCGTAAACATTAATCCATAGTACATATAAAGAAGTCTTTTTGTTAAAAATTACATGCGGGCGAAAACAGCCATAAGTGCTTCCATTACACCTCGACTGCCACAGTGGAGTCTTTGCATCAAATAAAAAACCTTTGTCTGTCCAATGCACCATGTCTGTCGAAGTATAGGTTTTAAATCCACAAAAAGGTGCTTCTTTTTTACCCCACTGAAAACCGCACCCATAACTTGTGCCATACAGGTAATAAACACCTTCAAAAAATGCAATCTCTCCATCATGAGCATCAATGGCTTCTCCAACCGTACTAAACCTTGTAACCTGTTCAGAAGCATCATTGAAATTCCGAAAAGTAGCCTTTGTTTGCCCTTGAGCACTTACTGATAACAAGGCGATTGTAAACAGGATTAGCACAGCTAAATTGGATTTTTTGAAGAAGTACTGCATATTACACATGAAACACGATTGTTTAACTATTATCTATAGGAATAAACCAAATTTAAAGATTAAACACTTAAGCAAACTGTCCAATTTGATTAAAGAAATGTACTTTTTGATAAAAATCATCCAGAGGCTGCAGTGCTTTTTCTGAGTTTTATTCTATATTTAGCTAAACATGTAGCTTATGAAAGATGAAATAGAACAGTATTTGGCAGCACCCGGAAAAAAAGTATCCCTTAAAAACTATGATACCCGCTACAGGGGGAATCTGGAGAAAGAAGAAGGAAAGGAAAGGCTGGAAGAGATTAAACTTAAGTTAAATGCTGCTCAGGAAACACTATATGCAGAAAATACGCGCTCTGTATTAATTATTTTTCAGGCGATGGATGCTGCCGGGAAAGATAGCGCCATACAGCATGTAATGTCTGGCTTAAACCCACAGGGTTGCCAGGTCTACAGTTTTAAGGCTCCAAATTCCGAAGAGTACGACCACGATTTTCTATGGCGTCATTGTAAAGCCCTGCCGGAAAAGGGGAGAATAGGAATTCATAACCGTTCCCACTATGAAAACGTCCTCGTTTGCAAAGTACATCCCGAATATGTACTTAATGAAAACATTCCCGGATATCAGGATGTAAAAAAGATAGACAATGCTTTCTGGAAAAAGCGTTATGACAGCATCAGGAATTTTGAACAACACCTAAATGAAAACGGAACAGTTATCATAAAAATCTTTCTGTATGTTTCTAAAGAAGAGCAAAAGCAACGGTTTTTAGATAGAATAAATGATCCGGCAAAGAATTGGAAGTTTGCTTCGGGTGATATCGCAGAACGCAAATTGTGGAAACAATACATGACTGCTTATGAGGAGGCAATAACAGCCACCTCAACAGAAAATGCCCCATGGTATATTATTCCGGCCGATCAGAAATGGTATGCACGATTGGCAATCAGCCATATACTGGCCGAAACATTCAAAAAGCTAAACCTTAAATTCCCGGTTCTGGCAAAAGAAGAAGCAAAGAAACTGGATGATATAAAAGCACAATTATTAGATGAAGAATAGTTAATTATACTTCATCCTGAATTTTTTAAGGTCAGGTACACTTTTACGTTTCCTTTCCAGCTCATGCGCATAAATTGTCCGGCCAAGGTTTTTCATAAAGGGAAAGCATACCGTATCGTATTCGTATTTGTTGTCATTAAAAATGCCGTCCTCATTTGATTGAACAACGGCCGTAAGAAAGAATTCAATATTATTTTTGAAATCTACGAAATACGAATTGTCGATAATGAAACCGTAGGAGTCGCCATATTTATTAAATATCCTGATGTTCGAATCAATTTGAGCATCCTTATCCCTGCCATAGTACAGCATTTTGGCGTATGTTGGCCAAAATTCTTTAGGGTCATAAGCAGGGTAATCACTTTCAGTCGGCAATTTGCTCATATAAGTATAGATCAGTTTGTAATCGGCAGGCGTTAAATTAAACCGCTCCTTAATAGGGAAAGCCTCCGGATATATCAGTTTCCTCATCATCGCCTGCTGATCAGAAATGCTAAAAGCATTCTTATTTTCGAGGTTAAAAGGCTTATTTACCAGTTTATCTGTGCTGTCGAGATAACCCGTACCCATAACTGTATTTGTTAATGAAAGCACATATTCTTTAGGATCGTACTGTTCGGCCTGGCTGTACACCAGTTTATCTCCGTTATAGAATTTAATAGGATTGGTGTGTTTTGCCGTTTCACCCGCATCACCTATAGCCAACCGGTTTAAGATACGGCTGTTGTTAAAACCGTATTTCTTCAATTTGCTGTTAATTTCAGCGCGACCAATAAACTCGAACAATCGGTTAAATGCATCATTATCGCTGGTAAGTAATATCTTTTTGATGTAATGCTCAATAGAAGGCAGTCCATTTTTAGCAGTGCTATCACCCAGGACTTTAGTTTGAGCAGTATATGAACTGTCGGTAATCATGGTGCTTTTGGCGGTAAACCCGGCTATTTTAAGTTCATTTACTTTTTCAAGTGCAAAAATTACGGCTGCCAGTTTAACTGTACTTGCGGGGTAAAAGTACCTGTGGTCGTCCAGGTTATAACTATAGGTTTTAAAAACTGGCGTTAATTTTTGTGCAAATTGACTATAAAATAATGGCAAAATCAATCCCTGTTTTTAGGGATTTTATTACCTCTAATACATTATTACTACGTATATTTAACTGATAATTACAATCTTTATTATTGCTTTCAAAATATGAGTCAAAACGTCCTTATCCAAAGTAAGATTGATGATGCTATAGCTAAAATTTCTGCAATAGCAGAGGAACTGCCTGGCGTTGTTATTTTGCACGACCTTAGGGACTGGTCAGTTGCCTGGATGTCTGAAAGAGGGCTGCAGCAACTTGGCGTTTCTCTGGAGGATATCACCAAAATAACTGCCGAAGAATATTATACCAGGTATTTCAATGGAGATGACGCTAAAGATTATGTTCCTAAAATACTTGGCTTAATAGAGCAAAATAACGATGAGGACCTGTGTACTTTTTTTCAGCAGGTTCGTTTCTCAAATTCAAGCGACTGGAACTGGCATATGTCTAGCGTAAAGGTTTATATCAGGGACGAGGAAAACAAGCCATTGCTTGTCATAACAATCGCTTTACCGATTGATTCGATGCACCACATGACCGTTAAGGCATCTCGGCTGCTCGAAGAGAACAACTTTCTGCGCAACAATTACCACCATTTCACTAAATTAAGTTCCCGGGAACGTGAAATCCTGGGTTTAATGGCATTAGGTAAATCCTCTTCAGAAACAGCAGAAAAGCTTTTTATTTCAACAAGCACCGTCGAAACACATAGAAAAAACATCAAGCAAAAACTCAACACGCACTGTTATTACGAGATCTGCCAATATGCAAGAGCATTCGATTTAATATAGAAAGCTAATCAGGCTTGCTTCAAGGTAATTATTTAAGTACATTTGCAACGCTTTTGGTTCCCGATGTGCTTATTCGGGATTAAAAGGGAATACGGTGTAAATCCGTAACTGTCCCGCAGCTGTAAGCTTCATAACGGTGTTCAAATCAAGGCCACTTTTTCTGATCCTTTAAAAGGGATTAAGGATTGGGAAGGCAGAATAATCGGAAGTAAGTCAGAAGACCTGCCATAAGTGGTAATATTTCATAGCTTTCGGGGATTGAAGCTTGGAGTGAGTGCTTGTTTATTGTATTTCATTTCCTTGATCTAACTGTTTGCTGTGGGTAATAAGCTCACAACAAAATGAAAAGAAGTAAAAACGCTTTTACAGGCGTAAAGTCTATTTTTTTTACTTTTCTGGCTATTATATGGCTGGGCATGTTTATGGCTGTTCAGTCGTTTGCCCAAACCGATTCCATAAAACGCAACACTACAGATTCTGTAAATAAGGTTAATCACCTTAAAGAAGTACAGATCAGGAAAATAAAGATCACCAAGAGACAAACTTCTTCAACACCCTTACAAATATTATCAGGGGCAGAGCTCGAAAAACTAAACAGCCTTTCAGTAGCTGATGCTGTTCGTTTCTTTTCTGGTGTGCAGCTTAAAGATTATGGTGGCATTGGTGGTTTAAAAACCATTAATGTGCGCAGCATGGGCACTAACCACACCGCAGTTTTTTATGATGGCGTGCAATTGGGCAATGCACAAAATGGCCAGGTAGACCTTGGTAAATTCTCATTGGATAATATCGAAGAGATAGAACTTTATAACGGACAAAAAAGCTCCATTTTTCAATCTGCAAAGGGATTTGCCTCAGCCAGCTCACTATATCTTACGTCAAAACAACCGGATTTTCCAGCCGGTAGAACCCAAAAAATTCGTGCATCAGTAAAAGGAGGGTCATTCGGGCTTATAAATCCATCTTTATTGTGGCAAAGTAAAATAAGTAAGAATGTTTACAGCACCTTAAGTGCGGAATATAAAAATGCCAATGGCAAATATAAATTCCGATCTACCAATGGAGTATACGATACTACAGCAGTAAGAAAAGACGGTTACATTGAAACGATGAGGTTGGAACTGGGATTAAACGGAGTATTGCCCGACAGTAGTAAGTGGAAGGTAAAACTATATGGTTATAAAGACAACCAGGGCTTGCCGGGTGCGGTTGTCAACAACGTGTTTGCATTTTCACAACGGATGTGGAATAAGAACTTTTTCGCTCAATCTTCATATGAAAAGAATGTAGGTAAGTACAGTTTGCTGGCAACAGCCAAATATGCAAATGACAATCAACGTTACTTAAATCCGGATATCGTAACAGTTGATGGATTACAGGAAAACAATTTTCATCTACAGGAAATATACGTGTCTCTGGCCAATAAGTTTAAAATTACCAATTACTGGGATGTTGTATTGTCTACAGATTACCAGCGGAATGATTTAAATGCAGACCTCTACCGCTTTTCATATCCCGTAAGAAACACCATCTTAACGGCTTTGGCTACCCAATTTCGCTTTGCTAAATTTGACATTCAGGCCAACTTATTAAGCACCCTTAAGTACGATAAGACTCAAAGCGGACCGGCAGATGAAAATAGAAACGAACTAACACCAACGGTTATGCTCTCATGGCAGCCTTTTAATCAGAAAGAGTTTAGACTGCGTTCGTTCTATAAAAGCATTTTCCGTATGCCAACCTTTAACGACCTCTACTACACCAATTACGGATTTACCGTTTTAAAACCCGAGTATACAAAACAATACGATTTAGGGTTTACTTATATAAAAGGGTACGAGGGTAGGATATTGAGCCAGTTTTCTATACAGGCGGATGCCTATTATAACAAAGTTAAAAACAAAATAGTTGCCGTTCCGGGAAACAGTCAGGCAAGATGGAGTATGCAGAACCTCGGGCTTGTAGAAATCAAGGGGATAGATGTGAACATACAATCTGCATGGCAGCTTACCGATTACATTAACTTTACAACAGGTCTTACCTATACCTATCAAAAGGCAATAGATGCAGATAAAGCCTCAGCAAGCTATAAGGATTTAATTCCTTACACGCCAATTCACAGCGGATCATTTTTAGCAAGTGCAGCGTATAGAAATTTCTCAATGAATTACAGCTTCATTTATACCGGAGAACGTTATAATCAAAGTACAAATAACGTATACAACTATGTACAACCATGGTATACTCATGATTTAGCCTTGCATTGTAACACAAAAATAAATAGCCGGGAAATTCGCCTTACCGCAGAAATCAATAACCTGTTAAATCAGGATTATGAAGTGATTACGAACTTCCCTATGCCCGGTCGCTATTATCGTTTTGGATTAACCTATAACTATTAGCACTTATGAAAAAGAATAAATTACTTAATGCCATTAGTTTAGTACTTCTAATTACTACAGTTGGACTTACGGTATCTTGTCGTAAAGACCTTAAGCCGGTACCTGAGCAACAAGAGAGCCTTTTACCTCCTGATCCATCCGCTCAGGTTAAAGGATTTTATATCGTGAACGAGGGCAATATGAATATGAACAAGGCATCTTTAGATTACCTTGATTATACTACCGGAATTTACAGAAGAAACATTTATAATGAGGTAAACCCCGAAATAGTAAAGGGATTAGGTGACGTTGGTAATGATATAGGGGTTTATGGCTCCAAGCTATATGTAGTAGTTAACGTATCCAATAAAATTGAGGTTTTGGATGTTAAAACCGGTAAACGAATCAAACAAATTAACATCACCAATTGTCGGTATATCACATTTAACCAAGGCAAAGCTTATGTGAGCGCGTATCTTGGTACAGTAGGAGATCCTAATGCACCATTAGGAATTGTAGCCCAAATAGATACTGGCTCCTTAACAGAAATAAAAAGGGTAAATGTTGGCCGGCAGCCCGAAGAAATGGCTATTGTAGGTCAAAAGCTTTATGTAGCAAATTCAGGCGGATATAGTCCTCAGAAATACGAAAGAACCGTTTCTGTTATAAACCTGAATACATTTTCTGTCACCAAACAAATAGATGTAGCCATCAATTTACACCGATTAAAGTCTGATAAATATGGTGATCTTTATGTAACCTCAAGAGGGAATTATTTTGACATCCCCTCAAAAATGTTTGTAATAGACACCAAAACAGATCAGGTAAAAAAGACTTTTAACATCGCGGTAAACAACCTGGCTATTGATGGAGATGTCGCTTATTACTATGGTTCAGAATGGAACTATAATGAAGCGAAATACACCATAACCTACGGTATGCTCAACGTAAAAGACGAAGTAATACTCAATCAGAAGTTCATTACAGACGGAACAGAGAAATCAATTACCATTCCTTATGGAATAGCTGTGCATCCCATTACCAGGGAAGTTCTGGTTACGGATGCCAAAAATTATGTTTCACCAGGCACACTTTACTGTTTTGATCCCAGCGGGAAAAAGAAATGGTCGGTCACTACCGGAGATATTCCCGCTCACTTTGCATTTGTATATAAATAACCATATCTAAATTAAAAATGAAGTTCAATCAAAACGCAATTCTTGGTCTTTCAGCAGTTTTACTTTTCCAGCTGTGTTTAAGCTCCTGTTCAAAGGACGACAAAACTATTGATGAAGATACTTACGTACCGCGTCCAATAACTAGTACGAGCAGTAAGTTTATCACCAAGATCTATGAATATCAGCCGGCTCCTGGTCAATTTATAAATGAGTCTCTGGGCAGTCCTGAGGGCGCGCAGAAAATTATAGGTGATGTTAGAAATACCATTTTGGTATCGTTGGGCGCCTATGGAGGTTTCATTACGTTTGGGTTTGATCATTCTATAATTAATAAAGATGGAAATGACCTGGCTATTTATGGAAATCCTTTAGGCCCAATACAACAATGGTCTGAGCCAGGCATTGTTCAGGTTAGTCAGGATAAAAATGGAAACGGTTTACCCGACGATGAATGGTATGAACTTGCAGGAAGTGAGCATACGGCCGCCACAACAATTAAAAACTATGAAATCACTTATTATAACCCCAAAGCAACAGCAAATGTAACCTGGAAAGACAATCAAGGTAAAGCAGGAAGCGTTGAGGTAAATAGATTTCATAACCATAACTATTATCCGCTTTTCGCTGCAAACCAGGATAGCATCAAATTTAAAGGAACTCTGCTGAAATCAACATGGGGTAAAATAGAGAGCATTTTCGTAAACCTCGCATTTGAATGGGGATATACAGATAGCTATTCAACCGGCGATGATTACGATAACAAACGTTACAACTCATTCGATCTATCCTGGGCCGTGGATAAAAACGGCAACAAAGTAAATCTTACTGCTGTTGATTTTGTAAAGGTATATACTGGTCAAAATGAAAAAGGAAACACTTTACTTGGCGAAATATCTACAGAAGTAGGGGGTGCCGCTGATTTAAATATAAAATAAGTAATTATCTATAAGATGAACTATAACAAACTCATACTTTGCTTTTTAGGCGGGTTTATTACACTAACCATCGCCTGTAAAAAAGATAAAGTTAACGGTGGCGATGAACCCGAAGCTTTAATGCCAAAAGAAACCATTGGCGTTTATATGTTGTGCGAAGGCACCATGAATAACAATAATGGCGCTATTTCATACTACAATGTCAAAACAGGCGCATCAGAAAAGGATTACTTTAAAAAAGTAAACGGATATGCATTGGGCGAAACCGCGAATGATTTACAGCGCTACGGCAGTAAAATGTACTGTGTAGTTTCAGGAATACAAGGAGGTAAAAACTCTTATCTGGAAGTTATAGACGTTGCTACAGGAAAATCATTAAAGAGAATTCCTTTCTTTGATGCTGACGGCGAATATATGCCACGTTATGTAGCTTTTAACAAAAACAAAGCTTATGTATCTGGTTATGATGGAAAAATCACCCGTGTAGACACAGCAACTTTAGCTATTGACTCAAGAGTTGCAGTGGGTGGGGCACTTGAAGGGCTGGCCGTAGTAAATAACAACATCTATGTTACCAATTCCGATCATCCGATTCATCCCAACGGCAAAAAGGATGTAGTTTCTGTTGTGGATCTAACCACATTTACAAAAACACAGGATATCGAAGTTATCCATAATCCGGTTAGGATCGCAGCAGCAGGAAATGGAGATTTATTGGTAATTTCATGGGGTAATTACGACGACATCAATCCAGGTTTAACACGAATTAGCAGTACAACAAACAAGGTTACAGGTAACTACGAATACAGCGCAGGAGCATTGGCAATAGGAGGTAATACTGCTTATTTAAGTCTGGATTGGGGTGCATCTATAAAACCAAAACACTAATCATGAATAAACCAGTACTAAATTATAGAAAACCAGGATTGCTCGCAATCCTTGGTTGTGTTTTAGGATTAGCATCCTGTAAAAAAGACAGGCTTCCTGCATTAGATCCGCAACCCGTTTCTACAGCCGGTGTGTATGTATTGTGCGAAGGATTTTTTGGCGGGACAAACAATAGTACCATCACTTATTACGACATTGCTAAAAACGAAGTCACACAAGATTATTTCAAACTGAAAAATGCAATTCCTTTGGGAACTAATGCCGCCGATTTAAAACAATATGGCAGCAAAATGTATTGCGCTGTAACAGGAGCAAAAGACACCAAGCAGGATTCCTATATTGAAGTCATTAACATAGTAACAGGAAAATCTATTAAAAGAATCCCCTTCTTTGATGACAGTAAAGATTTTATGCCTCGCTTCATAGCTTTCTATAAAAACAAAGCATATGTGTCTGGTTACGATGGTTACATTAGTAAAATTGATACGGCAAGTCTGGCTGTCGAATCAAGAATTCAGGTTGGTGGTGCATTAGAAGGTTTGGCAATAGTAAACGGCAAATTATATGTAACAAACTCTGATCAGTTTGATTACCCTAGTCCCAATAGCACATCAGTTTCTGTGGTCGATCTAACAACATTTACAAAGAAATTAGACATCAATGTTGGTTTTAATTCTACAAAAATTGCAGCAACTGCAAATGGCGATCTGTTTACAGTTGTAAAAGGAAATTATGCAGATATTCCAGCTCAACTGGTTAAATTGAGTAGCGTAACGGATAAAAAAGTTAGCTCTAATGAAGTTAGTCTCGAGTATTTGAACATTACAGGAACAAAAGGTTTTGTAATTGGTGATTACCTAGATCCATATCTTAAAACATTCGATATATCAACTGGCACACTTAATGGAAATTTTGTTACAGATCAGACTGCAATTAAAACCCCTTATGGCATCACTGTAAATACGCTAAACAATGATGTTTACATTGGAGATGCTGCAGGTTATGCAGTTACGGGCAAGTTCTTCTGTTTCGGTGCCGATGGTAAAAAGAAATTTGACTTTGCTACAGGTACTTTACCTCAAAGTGCGGTATTCAATTACAACTATAAATAACGATATTGTATTCCTTAAGTAAACCTGTTATGAACATTAAACATTACCTACTTTTCGCCTTATTGAGCATTAGTGTTCTATCTGCCTGTACAAAAGACGAGGATGCAGAGCAGGCTCCGGTGGTTAAAATGAAAATTGAAGATAGCCCTATAAACGGCAAGGTCAATGAAAAGATCGCATTTTCAGCTTTTAATGTCAACGATAAGGTTTATGATCAGGAATGGAAATTAGAAGGTGAAGTTACCAGTAATACCTCCACTTACGATTTTACCCCGCTAAAAGCAGGTATATATAACATAGAGTACACTGCTACAAATAGCAGTGGCTCTTTTAACTATAAATATGTGGTTAATGTTGGCATCCCAACAGTGCCTTCAAATCCTGGAAGCAATAATTACGTAACCAAAGTATTTGAATATTTACCAGCTCCGGGGCAATTCACCAATAAATCTCTAGGAACACTAGAGGGTGCAAAAAGCATCGAGGGTAAAGAGGGTATTGTATCTCTGGGTGCCTGGGGTGGATACATTGTACTCGGTTTCGACCATACGGTGATCAATGAAAATCAGAAAGACGACATTGTTATTTATGGCAATGCCCAGTCAAACTGGGCAGAACCCGGAGTAGTATGGGTAATGCAGGACGAGAATGGAAACGGTAAACCTGATGATACCTGGTACGAGCTAAAAGGAAGTGAGTTTGGCAAGGAAGGATACGTTCGCGATTACGAAGTAACTTATACAAAACCAACTACAGGCGGCAGCGTATCATGGAAAGACAATAAAGGAAAAACCGGTGTAGTTACCATTGCAGGGGCTACCTCACAGGCATTTCCATCATGGGTAGAAGGTAACGAATACACACTTAAAGGCACATTGCTGCCTTCCTCGGGCATTAAACCTGAAACGCCAACATATATTACCAGTGCACCATTTGAATTTGGGTATGCCGATAATAAGGTAGGTGGTGACAATATAGATATTGCCAATGCTATCGATAAAGACGGTAAAGTGGTACATCTTGCCGGCATAGATTTCATCAAAATTCAAACGGGTATCCAGGCAGATCTTGGCTGGTTAGGCGAACTGTCGACCGAAATATTAGGTGTTGCCGATTTAAACCTGGCTAAATAATTTCCCCAATTAATAATTAAATCAATTTTATAATAAGCCGCTCCAAAGAAATCAAAACAATTAAATGAACAACTTTAGTTTAAAAAAATCGCTTTTACTTGCAGTATTAGCCGGAACTCTATTTTCTTGTAAAAAAGACAACAACCAAGAAATTCAACAACCTGAGCAAGGAAAATTCGAAGACGGATTCTTTGTGATTAACGAAGGCTGGTATGGTCATGGTACAGGTTCAGTAACCTTTTTCGACGCTGTTTCAGGCACATTAAAAGACAGCGTTTTTCAGAAAGAAAACCCTGGAAAAGACTTTGAGCCTAAAAGCTCAACCATTCAGTTTGCAACCATATTCAATAAAAATTTATATGTAGTAAGTAAAATAGGTGGCCCTGTTGTAGTAGCTGATGCTAAGACACTTAAAGAAATTGGCCGTATTCCTGCATCGCCTCAAAGCGATTGGCGTGCTTTTGTAGGTCTCGACGAAAACAATGGCCTTTTAAGTAGCAGCAAAGGTATCTTTAAAGTCAACCTTAAAACTTACGCCGCTACACAACTTGCCGGAACCAGTGGCCAAACAGGAGATATGTTTAAAGCTGGAAAATACGTTTACACCCTTTCTCAATCAGAGGGAGTAGTAATTTACAATGCTGCAGATCTTACAGTAGTTAAAAAAATAAAAGATGTTACGCTGGGTTTTGCTCAAACTCCAAACAATAAAGTATGGTATACAAAAGGAAAATTCCTTTATAACTCCGATCCTTTAACCTTAGCTACCGATAGTGTAGAATTGCCTTTCACACCTGTAGGCACATGGTTTGCCTGGTTTTCATCGCCAATAATCGCATCTACCCAAGAAAACACCGTTTACCTGTTAAAATCGCCGGGATTTGGCGGGGGTAAAATGCTGTACAGATATATCGAAGGAAATAAAGCATCACTTGACCAGCCTTTTATAACCACTCCTGATAAGCAGTCATTCTACAAAAAGAACCTTGGTTATTATGCTAAAACCAACCAGATTGTAACCACAACAGTTCAAGACGGTTATGGAACCAATTATGGCGTAAACAACATTTACTTTTACGATGCCACATCGGGTAACTTAGTTAAAAAGATTCCTTACGAAGGATATTATTTCCCGGCAACGTTTGTGTTTCATTAAAATATAACGGTTTTCATAATAAATGCCTTGTTTTTTTATACCATAGAAATAATATAACTTTGTGTTATAATTTTAAAAATATGTCTGAATTTAAATTCAATCCACGTACTGCCATTCTTTTGCTAATTATTGTAGTGATCAGCCTCATTCGTGTTGCTGCACCACTTTCTGATAATTTCAAAGAAATTGCAAATTTCTCTGCAGTAGGGGCGATAGCCTTATTTGGAGGAGCATATTTTAATAACAATTATAAAGCCTTCGGATTTCCCTTGTTGCTTTTATTGTTAAGCGATATTTTCATCGCAAAAACATCTGGTTACGGCTTCTTTTATGCAGGCTGGTACTGGACCTATATCGCGTTTGTGCTAATGGTTCTGGTTGCCAAGCTCATCATTAGAAAGGTAACGGTATTAAGTTTCCTTGGTGCATCTGTATTAGCAGTTCTGGTACACTGGATTGTTGCCGATATTGGTGTGATGTATTTCCCGGGATTGTACGAGCCAACCCTGGCAGGATACATTAAATGCTTAGGCGCAGCAGTACCTTACGAAAGGTTATTCCTTTACGGAACACTTGCTTACGGTGCCGTTATGTTCGGTGCATTTGAGGTATTAAGAGCCAAGTATCCCCGTTTAAGTTTATCAGCAAATAC